>NZ_JAGYGJ010000073.1:0-21435 GCF_019947405.1 Pseudomonas sp. GL-B-26
CTTACCCAATGTTGGCCAGAAGCCGTTGAAGGCTTCCTCGAACAGGCCTCATACATAGATGCAACCGGGTAGCAGTGTTCAAAAAGCAGGTTGAACGTGGGGGCGAGTCCATACATAGCAGCTGGCGAAGCCTGCGTTCGACGGCGGAGCCGTCGTAAACCCTGCACACGCGGTTTGCCTGATAGACCACAGCAGATGGACTAGCGACGGCTCCGCCGTCGAACGCAGCCTTCGGCAGCTGCTACAGGGAGCGTGGTGAGTTCAGGGTTTGTGCAGGGTTTTCTGTTTGAGGATGTAGAGGGTCACCAACACGGCGCTGGTCAGCATGAACCCCCGCGCCCACGGCAGGGGCACCAGATAGCAGGAGAGCAGGATGCTCGCCCACATCAGACCGATGGCGTAGACCTTGCCCTTGAGCGGGATGCCGTTGCCGCTCAGGTAATCGCGAACCCATGGCCCAAGCCGCGGATGTTCAACCAGCCAATGATAAAAGCGCGGCGAACTGCGGGCGAAGCAGGCGGCCGCCAGCAGCAGGAAGGGCGTGGTGGGTAAAACCGGAAGGAAAATCCCGATCACCCCCAGCGCTACGCTCAGCCAGCCGATGGCCAGCAGCACGTAACGCAACATCAGGGAGCGGTTGCCTATGGGGTTGTCCATAGGCAAAACCTTAGTGGTGACGAGGCTTGAGGATCGCCGGTTTTTCGTCTGGCGCCTGGCACAGCAGGTACAGCGCAGTCAGCGCTTCCGGGATCTGCACGATCATGTCGTCCATCAGGTTGGCGTCTTTGGCGATGTCTTCGAACTCAGGCTGTTCGTCGAACAGACCCGAACCGACCATGATCGGCAGCAGCATTTCGCTGACTTCGTCTTCGGCGGTTTCGAACCAGGCTGCTTCGCGCAGGAACACGCCTTCCATGAAACCGATGCACCAGCCGCGCAGGTCGGAGTCATCCGGCTCTTCGCCCAGGTCCAGGTCGCAGGGCAGCTCGAACTCTTCATCGGATGCCAGTTGGCGAGCGATGTGAGCCTTGAGGGCCAACAGGGTGGATTCGATCGCTTCACGCTCGGTGTCGTCGGCGTAATGCGGCTCTTCGGCGAAGAGGGCGTCGATCCATTCACGGTCGGGAACGGTTTCGGAACAGATCGACAGCGCAGTGAGGTAGCCGTGGGCGGCCACGTAGTCCAGCGCCTCGTCATGCAGTTCGTCGGCGTCGAGGAAGACTTGCAGGCGGGTTAGTTGCTCAGCGAAGGACATTAAAGGGCTACCTTGGGAATTAAACAGATGCGGGAATTCTAGGCCTTCTTGAGCGCTTGGGCCAGCCGCGCGGCATTTTTGCAACCCAGTGTGTCTTCTCAGTGGCACCCTTTGGCGGACGGGCGTCGGGTATACTCGCGCGTTTTGTGATGCCCTGCCGGCGTCGCGGCTGAAATGTGAAGCGTCATGCAATGCGCACTTACGATTTGTCGGTGCAGCCTTCGTGGTTCTGAACCAGCCTTGCAGGGATGTTTTTGTGATTTTTGGAGTTTCTATGCTCGAACAGGCTCAACGCGTCCTCAAGGACATCTTCGGCTACGACAGTTTCCGTGGCCGTCAGGGTGCAATCATTGAGCGCGTGGCCAGTGGCGGCGACGCCCTGGTGCTGATGCCTACCGGTGGCGGCAAGTCCTTGTGCTTCCAGGTGCCGGCGCTGTTGCGCGAAGGCCTGGCGGTGGTGGTGTCGCCGTTGATCGCCCTGATGGACGACCAGGTCGCCACCCTCGAAGAGCTGGGCGTCGCGGCGGCAGCATTGAACTCCACGCTCAGCGCCGAGCAGCAGCGCGATCTGGCGGCACGGATCAAGCGCGGTGAAGTGAAAATGCTTTATCTCGCGCCCGAGCGTCTGGTTCAGCCACGGATGCTGGCGTTCCTGCAAAGTCTTGAAATTTCCCTGTTCGCCATCGACGAAGCCCACTGCGTGTCCCAATGGGGCCACGACTTCCGCCGCGAATACCTGCAACTGGGCCAGTTGGCGGAATTGTTCCCCAACGTCCCGCGTATCGCCCTGACTGCGACCGCCGACAAGCGTACCCGGGAAGAAATCGTCGACCGCCTTCATCTTCAGGATGCCGAGCGTTTTCTGTCGAGTTTCGACCGCCCCAACATTTTCTATCGCATCGTGCCCAAAGAGCAGCCGCGCAAGCAGTTGCTGGCGTTCCTCGCCGAACGGCGCAGCGATGCCGGCATCGTCTATTGCCTGTCGCGCAAGAAAGTCGACGAAGTGGCGGTATTCCTCAGCGAACAAGGCTTCCCGGCACTGCCGTACCACGCCGGTCTGCCCAACGATACCCGGGCTCACCACCAGAAGCGCTTCCTCAATGAGGAAGGCCTGATCATGGTTGCCACCGTGGCGTTCGGCATGGGCATAGACAAGCCCAACGTGCGCTTTGTCGCTCACCTCGATTTGCCAAAATCCCTTGAGGCTTACTACCAGGAAACCGGTCGCGGCGGCCGAGACGGTCTGCCGGCAGACGCCTGGATGGCTTACGGCCTGCAAGACGTGGTGATGCTCAAGCAGATGTTGCAGAACTCCGAGGGCGACGAGCGCCACAAGCGTCTGGAGCAGCATAAGCTCGACGCCATGCTCTCGCTCTGCGAAGAAACCCGCTGCCGTCGCCAGACGCTGCTGGCCTACTTCGACGAAGACATGCCCGAGCCGTGTGGCCATTGCGACAACTGCGTCGATGGCGTGCAGACCTGGGACGCCACCGAGCCGGCGCGTCAGGCACTTTCGGCGATCTACCGCACCGGCCAGCGTTACGGTGTCGGGCATTTGGTCGATGTGTTACTGGGCAAGGACAACGAAAAGGTCCGCAGCTTCGGCCATCAACATCTGTCGGTCTATGGTGTGGGCAAGGCGATGGGAGAGAGCGAATGGCGCTCCTTGTTCCGTCAGCTGGTTGCCCGCGGTCTGGCGGACATCGACCTGGAAGGCTACGGCGGCCTGCGCCTGAGCGACACCTGTCGACCGCTGCTCAAGGGCGAAGTAACCCTGGAGCTGCGCCGCGACCTCAAGCCGCAAACCACGGCCAAAAGCAGCAAGAGCCAGGCGAGCCAACTGGTTCGCGGCGAAGAGCGCGAACAGTGGGAAGCCTTGCGCGCCCTGCGTCGAAAACTCGCCGAAGAGCATGGTGTGCCGCCGTACGTCATCTTCCCTGACTCGACACTGCTGGAAATGCTCCGCAGCCAACCGACCTCGCTGTCGGAAATGGCCACGGTCAGCGGCGTTGGTGCGCGCAAGCTGGAGCGTTACGGCGAGGCCTTCCTCGAAGTCCTCGGCGGACAGGTCGAGGCGCCGAAAGTGGTGGCCGACCTGCGCCACGAACTGATCACCCTGGCCCGTGCCGGCATGACACCGTTGCAGATCGCCGGTCAGCTGCAATGCTCGGAAAAGAACGTCTACACGCTGCTCGCCGAAGCGATTGGCAAGCAGCAGTTGTCGCTGGAGCAAGCGCTGGATCTGCCCGAAGAGTTGATGGGTGAAATCCAGGACGCGTTCCTCGACGGCGAGGGCGAATTGCCGCCCGTGTCGGAGATTGCCGCGCTGTTCGCCGGGAGAGTGCCGGAAGGGGTTTTGTACTGTGTTCGGGCGGCGCTGCAATCCGAATTCGAGATTTAGGTGATCTTCCACGTAGATGTAACGATTCAGTACAGAGCAAGCCTTGCCTCTGGCCAAGGGTCATGCTTAGCTGACTAATAATTAGTTTTTCTCTATTTCAGTCTAATCATGAGTGTTTTATGCCGTTAACCGACCAACACCGCTTTGGCATGCAACTGGCCCAGATGTCGCGCGGCTGGCGTGCCGAACTGGACCGCCGTCTGGCTGGCCTGGGTCTGTCCCAGGCGCGCTGGCTGGTGCTGCTGCACCTGGCGCGTTTTGATGATGCCCCGACCCAACGTGAACTGGCGCAGAGCGTCGGCGTTGAAGGGCCGACCCTGGCTCGTCTGCTCGACAGCCTCGAAAGCCAAGGACTGGTGCAACGTCAATCGGTGCTGGAAGACCGCCGGGCGAAGAAAATCGTCCTCTGCGCTCCGGCCCTTCCCTTGATCGAACAAATTGAAACCATTGCCACCCAACTGCGCCACGAGTTGTTCGAAGGCGTCGATGAGGCGGATTTGAAGATCTGCATGCGTGTCCACGGGCACATTCTGGCCAACCTGGAAAAGTCTTGAGGCATAAACGTCCCCTGGACTTTTGAGATACCCCGTTGGGCAGACTATAAAGAACTACTTGGCAATATCGTGTTCGTACCGGATGTGCGAACGCGTACAAGATGGTTCTGGTTATCTAAGGGATGCTCATGCTCGAGAGTTGGCACATGGTTTTGCGGTGTTGCGCCAGGCTGCTTCTGGTCGGTGGTGCTGTCACTTACTCGGCATTGGCGCCCGCGTTGGGCCTGGGTGATATCACCCTGCATTCAGCGCTGAATCAGCCGTTGCGCGCCGACATCGCCCTGGAAGATGCCGCCGGTCTGGAGGAGGGCGAACTCTCGGTCAGCCTGGCGACAGCGGAGGAGTTCAGCCGCGCCGGCATCGATCGGGTGTTCTTTCTCAATAATCTGAAATTCACCCCGATCCTGCGTGGCAACCGCAGCCTGATCCGGGTGAGTTCCAGCAAACCGGTCAATGAACCTTTCCTGAATTTCCTGGTGCAGCTCAATCAGCCCAACGGGCGCGTGCTGCGCGAGTACACGGTGCTGATCGATCCGCCGGGTTCGCCGGGGATTGTTCCCGTCACCGACGAACCGGTGACCGACGTTCAGTCCTCCGGATTCCCGACGGTTGAGCCGCTCGTTGCGAAGCCACCTGCGGCGAAGAGCAAAAAGCCCCCTGTTCCTCGCGTCGATCAACCTGCCGCCGCGCCTGTGAGTGATCCCGTTGCCGAACAACTGGCCGCCAGCGTGCTGCAAAACCAGCAGCTGCAAGCAACCATCGATGAATTGACTGCGAAGCTTCAGGCCCAGGAGGAGCAGGTCGCTGGTCAGAAAAAGCAGGTGACGGAACTGCAAACCCAATTGGCGGAAATCAAGACCGCGGCGGTGGAGCCGGTTGCACCTGTCGTTGCGGCTCCAGCACCGGCCGTTGTTGAAGAGCCTGAGTCTACTAATTGGCTGCAGATGCTCGGGTTGCTGACGGTGGTGGCTCTGGTGTTGCTGGGGTTGTTCGTTCGGCGTCAACGACAACAGGTTCGGGCATTGCCCGACGCTTTACCTGTTTTGCCGTCACGGCATGAACCGGTGCTCAATCGCACTGCAGAACCGGTTGCCCAATCGTCAGAGTTGCAACCGGCAACTGAATCGGGTGAAGAGTCGCCCGCCGGCGATGTGTTTGAAGGGGTTGATATCTATCTGGCCTATGGCCGTTTTTCCGAAGCGGCCGGTTTGTTGCGAGAGGCGCTGATCAAGGCGCCGCAGCGCACGGATCTGGCCGTGCAGCTGTTGGAAGTCTTGGGTAAACAGGGTGACGTACCCGCCTATGAGGCACAGGAAAACAACCTGCGTGATGCCGGATACGACCTGCAAGAACTTCAGAATATTCGCGCTCGACACCCGAAATTGAGCAGTGCGGCACCGTTGGCCGTTGCAGCGTCAATCACTCCCCCCAAGGCTGTGATTGCCGAAGCAGCACCCAACGATGAGTTCCAGTTGAACCTGGATGACCTGTCGATGGATTCTAGTTGGGACTTGATCAGCCCTTTTGAGCACTCGCCGTCCGCCGCGAAGCCATTGAGTGAATCCGCGCCGGTCGAGCCGCCGTTTGTCTCGAACCTGCACGTCTTGCCCGAGGTATTTGAAATGCCCGACGACTCGACGCTGGACGAGCCCGAACTTGAATGGGTCGCCGAGCCAGACTCGCAGTCTCTGGATGACACCTTTCTCAACGAGTTCAGCGATCCCGGCCAGTCGCTGGAGCTGGAACCGCTGAATCTGGAACCGGCCGAGCCGAGCAGCGCCGACAAACTGGAGCAAGCCCAGACCTGCATTGATGATGGCGATCTGGACAGCGCCATCGAACTGCTCAACGAGTTGCTCAAAGAAGATAACGAGCCGCTTAAGCAGACCGCCCGGAACCTGCTCACCGGGCTATCATAGCGGCGCCCTCTGGCTCAGGAGTTCGCCGATCATGACTGCACGCAAACCGGAAATCATCATCACGTATTGCACGCAATGCCAGTGGCTGTTGCGTGCGGCCTGGCTGGCCCAGGAACTGCTCAGCACCTTCGGTGACGACCTGGGCAAAGTGTCGCTGGTGCCCGGCACCGGTGGGGTGTTTCACATTTTCTGTGGCGATGTGCAGATCTGGGAGCGCAAGGCTGATGGTGGTTTCCCGGAGGCCAAAGTGCTGAAGCAGCGGGTCCGCGATCAAATTGATCCGGACCGCGACCTGGGGCACAACGACCGCACTCAGTGAGAGGCGGCTTCTGCCGCAACGGTCTTCTTGCTTGAGCCGCCCGAGAGTCGGCTGGAGACCACGATCGCCACGATGATCAGCGCGCCACCGATCAGCATGCGCAGCGTCGGGTTTTCATCAAACAGCAGCCAGGCCACGGTGATGCCGTAAACCGGTTCCAGGGCGAACACCACGGCCGCGGTCCGCGCCTTGATCACTGCCAGGCTGGCGACAAAAAGACTGTGAGCGACGCCAGTGCAGAACACCCCGAGCAATCCGATCCACAACCAGTCGATGGCGCGCACTTCGCTCAACTGCGGTGCCGCCACCGGCAACAGGCACAACGCGACCACCACGTTCTGACACAGCGCAGCCTGCACCGCCGGGATTCGCCCGGAGCTGGCTCGGTTGGTCAGCGATAGCAGAGAGAACAGCAAACCTGAACCCACCGCCCACAGCAGACCCATTGTGGCGCCACTGGCCAGATCGAAATCAGGGGTGACCAGCACCAGCCCGACACTGACCAGCACCACCAGCAGGATTTCGTTGGCGCGAATTCGCTCGCGGAAAATCAACCCTTCAAGAATCACGGTAAACGCCGGGAAGCTGGCAAAACCCAGGGTCGCGATCGCCACGCCCGCGACCTTCACAGCGATGAAGAAACTCACCCAGTGTCCGGCCAGCAGCAAACCGCTGAGCAACAGTCGGCGCCAGTCCACAGCCTCGAGTTTCTGCCAGCGAGTAGTGCTGGCGAACCGCGCAAAAACGGCTAACGCCAGCACAGCGAACGCGGCACGACCAAAAACGATAATGGCGGGGGAAGCCGCAGCAAGTTTGCCGAACACACCGGTCAAGCCGAACATCAGTGCGCCGATATGCAGGGCGCCAAGGGCGGTACGGGGAGTCATTGCAATCCTTAACAACAAGCGAACAAAGATGTGGGAGCAGCTTTCGGCAGCTCCTGCATTGAACCGTGAAACCCCCAGTTGTGTCTGTCGGCAAACTATTGCCTTTTGTCGCCAACCTCGCGCCGCAATTTTCCGGGTGAGGCACCGAACTCCCGCAACACCGCCGCCGCGAAGGCGCTCTGCGAACTGTAACCGACCCGACTGGCAATCTCGCCGATCGGCAGCGCCGAATCCCGCAACAAACCCACGGCCATGTGCAAACGCCGACTGCGGATGTAATCCATCGGCGTCTGCCCGCATTCAGCAACGAACCGCGCGTGCAGCCGAGCGCTGGACAGACCGGCGATGCGCGCCAGGTCGGCAACTTGAAGTGGATAAGCGGCGTACTGATCGATATGCGCATTCAGCGCCGCATAAGGCAGGCGCCGACCGCCGATGATCTCGGGTTTGGCGTTGTTGAGACTGGCCAGCAGCAACACCGCGCCTTGTTGCGCGATCAATGGATCGTTGACCTGACTGCCCGCCAACCAACTGACCAATTGGCTTTGCCCGGCATCCAGTGGCAGGCGACCGGCGTTATCGAGCAAACGTCGGCTGGCCTCGGCGTGATCGCCCAGGGACTGAGAAACCCATTGGTCGCTTGGCACATCCAGCACCAGGCAACGGCTGCCATTGGCGCTACCGCAGGCGTGATGGAAACCGGACGGCACCACCACGAAACTCTGCTGGACCACCTGGCTGCCACGCCCGTCGACCTCGAAATCCAGTGCACCCGACAGCCCGAACACCAGCTGCGCGTGGTCGTGACTGTGGACGATCAGGTCATGAGTGTATTGGCGTAGCGTGAGGATCGGTCTCATCGCAGGTCTCCCGGGCAAGGCTGCCAGTCTACACCGAGGGCAATCGTGGGGCGCTGTCACAGGACTGACTCGCCACTGTCATGGGCAATTAACCCGACCGGCGCAAAGTTGCAAAAACTTTTGCAGAGGGTTGCCCATGACCAGCGCCGAGCTCGCCAAACCCAGTCGTAAGCAACGTGTGCGGACCTTGTGGATTTCCGACGTGCATCTGGGCACCCGGGATTGCCAGGCTGAACACCTGTCGCAGTTTCTCAAGGGCTACCACGCGGACAAGATCTACCTGGTCGGCGACATCATCGATGGCTGGAAGCTGCGCGGCGGCATGTACTGGCCTCAGGCGCACACGAATGTGATCCGCCGCTTGCTGACCATGAGCAAGCGCGGCACCGAGGTGATCTACGTCACCGGCAACCACGACGAATTCCTGCGCCGCTATTCGAAGCTGATTCTGGGCAATATCCAACTGGTGGATGAAGCCGTGCACGTGACCGCCGATGGTCGCCATCTGCTGGTCATTCATGGCGACCAGTTTGACGTGATCACGAGGTATCACCGCTGGCTGGCCTTTCTCGGCGACTCGGCCTACGAATTCACCCTGACCCTCAACCGCTGGCTCAACCATTGGCGCGCACGCTATGGCTACGGTTACTGGTCGCTGTCGGCGTATCTCAAGCACAAGGTCAAAACCGCGGTCAGCTTCATCAGCGATTTCGAAGAAGCCATCGCTCACGAATGCGTCAAACGCGAGTTGCATGGCGTTATATGCGGGCACATTCACCATGCCGAAATACGCAAGGTCGGCGGGGTGGATTACCTCAATTGCGGGGATTGGGTGGAGTCGTGCACTGCGCTGATCGAGCATTGGGACGGATCGATCGAGTTGTATCGATTGGCGGATGCCCAGGCGCGGGAGGCGGAGTTGAAAGCCATAAAAATCGCAGAACCGGCTTAAATCGCTAGAGATGTGGTGTATGGATAGGCCTCTTCGCGAGCAAGCCCGCTCCCACATTGGACTTTGTCTAACTTGAGAATGCGGTCAACTGTGGGAGCGGGCTTGCTCGCGAATGGACTGCGCAGCAGTCACCAGCAGTTTTCAGGCTGGCGAATGTTCTTCCATCGCCGCCTTGTAAATCGAATGCTTGGGCTGCGCAAACAACCGTTCCATCATCGGTTCAAAGAAGCTCAGCGGTAGCGTGTCATACGCCGGATCAAACGCCGCTGCGTCATATTTGGCGCAAAACTCAATGGTCGCCTGATACTGCGGATGCCCGCTGAATTGCTCGCGCAAATGCCGGTCCATCCCTAGATGATGGAAGAAGTAATACCCCTGGAAAATTCCGTGTTTTTCGACCATCCACAGGTTCTCGGCGCTGACGAACGGCTTGAGAATCGCTGCTGCGATGTCCGGGTGGTTGTAGGAACCCAAGGTGTCGCCGATGTCGTGAAGCAGTGCGCAGACCACGTATTCTTCATCCCGGCCATCGCGCCAGGCACGGCTGGCGGTTTGCAGGGAATGGGTCAGACGATCCACCGGGAAGCCGCCAAAATCACCTTCCAGTAATTTCAGGTGCGCCACAATCCGAGTCGGCAATTGCCTCGCATAGGCACTGAAATCTGCGGCGATGATCGCCCAGTCTTCCTGCGTGCCGTCCCGCATGTGGGTGAACCGGGCGTTGGCATTCATCGTCTGTCCTCCTGTGGTTCATTGCGCCTAGAACGGCACGCGACCCAGAATCATGTCTCGGTACATGACGAAATCGCCGAGCAGGCTGTAAAACGGATGTTGAAAGGTCGCGGGACGGTTCTTCTCGAAGAAGAAATGCCCGGCCCAGGCGAAGCTGTAACCCGCCAGCGGAAGGGCCCATAACAGCAGCCAGGCGCCTTTGCCGATGGTCAGGACCAAAATGAAAACAACCAGCGTCGTGCCGATAAAGTGCAATCGTCGGCAGGTACTGTTGCTGTGTTCGCTGAGGTAATATGGGTAGAACTCAGCGAAGCTGTTGAAACGTTTGATGTTTTCCACGACTGCGATCTCTGTGGTTATTGTTCTGACTGCAAGATGTTCTGCGGGTAGCTTATTTGAGTCTAGAGTGATCATTGGCATCAGCCAGTGACAATAGGCGCCACTTTAGTATCCTTCGGAAATTGGCCGTAGCATGCGGCTCATCATGTAAGTGGGCGACATGAGCGAACGAACGACTTCTGCAAGCTGGGCGATGGGGATTGTCAAAGCACTGGAGATGGACGGCCTGGATTGCCGGGTTCTGTTCAAACAGCTGGGGCTCGACTACGCGGCACTGGATGATCCGGACGCGCGCTTCCCGCAAGATTCCATGACACGCCTGTGGCAGCGCGCGGTTGAGCTGTCCGGCAACCCGGCGATTGGCCTGAACATGGGCAAGGTGGTGCGACCGGCCTCCTTCCATGTGGCGGGCTACGCCTTGATGTCCAGCCAGACCCTGGCCGAAGGCTTTCAACGGCTGGTGCGTTATCAGCGGATCATTGCGGAAAGTGCCGACCTGAGTTTTCGGTTGTTGGATGAGGGTTATGCGCTGATTCTGACGGTCCACGGCGATCATCTGCCACCGACCCGGCAGAGTGCGGAAGCGTCACTGGCCTGTGCCCTGGCGCTGTGTGGCTGGTTGACCGGGCGCACCCTGCAACCGCGCAAGGTGCTGGTGCAGGGCAATCAGCCCGTCGATCTCGAACCCTACAAACAAGCCTTTCATGCGCCTTTGATGTTCAACGCGCCTTATGACGCCTTGATCTTCGAACGCGCTGACATGGAGGCGCCGCTGCCTACCGCCAACGAGGCTATGGCGCTGTTGCATGACCGGTTTGCCGGCGAATACCTGGCACGGTTTTCCGAGAGTCGCGTGACCCACAAGGCGCGGCAGGTGCTCTGCCGATTGCTGCCCCAGGGCGAACCCAAGCGCGATACCGTGGCGCAGACGCTGCACCTGTCGCAACGCACCTTGCAGCGACGCTTGCAGGAAGAGGGCACGAGTTTTCAGACGTTGCTGGACGACACCCGGCGTGAACTGGCCGAGCAATACCTGGCTCGGCCGACCATGACCCTGCTGGAAATTGCCTACCTGCTGGGGTTCGCCGATCCGAGCAATTTCTTCCGCGCCTTCCGCCGCTGGTTCGACGCCACCCCCGGCGAGTACCGGACGCGGTTGATGGGCGCGCCTGCTCCTGTCAGTGACGCCAGAACGCCGGAATACACAGAACAAATACCGTAATGATCTCGAGTCGGCCCAGTAGCATACCGAACGAGAGAATCCACTTGGCGGCGTCCGGCAGGGTGGCGAAGTTGCCCGCCGGGCCAATGGTCTCGCCCAGGCCCGGACCGACGCCGGACACCGTGCTGGCCGCGCCAGTGAGGGCGGTCATCCAGTCAACGCCGAGCAGCGACAACAGCAGCGCGATCACGCAGATGGTGATGGCGAAGAAGAACGAAAAGGTCAGAATCGAACGCACGATCTCTTCGTCGAGGCGGTGACCGTTGTACTTCTGCTTGATCACCGCGCGCGGGTGAATCAGCTGGTTAAGGTTGGCCTTGAGCAGGATGTAGGCGACCTGGAAGCGGAAAATCTTGATCCCGCCAGCGGTCGAGCCCGAGCAGCCGCCGATAAAGCCCAGATAGAAGAACAGCATTAGCGAGAAATTGCCCCAGAGGCTGTAGTCTCCCAGCGCAAATCCTGTGGTCGTCACCACCGAGGTCACGTTCAGCGCCACGTGCCGCAGCGCCTCCAGCCAATGCAGCTGGGTGGTCCACCAATACCAGGTGCCGAGCACCAGCCAGGTCACCAGCAACATGCCGAGCAAGCCTTGCACCTGTTCATCCTTGATCAGCGCCCGACGGTTACCGCGTAACATGGCGACATACAGGGTGAACGGCAGAGCGCCGAGAATCATGATGACAATCGCGACCCAATGCACCGCAGGCTGCGGCCACTTGGCCAAAGACTGGTCGGAGGTGGAAAACCCGCCGGTGGAAATCGCCGACATCGCGTGGTTGATCGCATCGAACGGGCTCATCCCGGCCCACCAGAACGCCAGGCTGCCGATAATGGTGATGCCGACGTAGGCTGCAACGATCAAACGCGCCACCATGTGCGAACGGGGCATGACTTTTTCGGAACGGTCCGACGACTCTGTCTGAAACAGCCGCATGCCACCAATGCGCAGCAGTGGCAGAATCGCTACCGCCATGCCGATAAAGCCGATGCCGCCGATCCAGTGCAGCAACGAGCGCCACATCAGAATGCCAGGGGACATGGCGTCCAGGCCCGTGAGTACCGTCGACCCGGTGGCGGTGATGCCGGACATGCTTTCGAAGAACGAATCGGTGTAGCTGATGTGCTGGGTCAGCAGGAACGGCAGCGCGGCGAAGATGCACACCACCAGCCAGCTGCTGACCGTCAGCAGGTACATGTCTCGCGGGCGCAGGTGAATGTGTTCGGGACGACCGGGGATGACCAGGGCCAAACCCGCGACGAAGGTAATCATGCTCGCCCAGAGGAACGACGGCAGGTCGCTGGTGCGGTCGAAAATCACCAGGGTGGCCATGGGCACGACCATGGCGATGGCCAGCGTGATCAGGAAGATGCCGATGATGAAACCAATAATCCGTAAGGTCGGCAACGCCATGAAGTCCGCTCGGGCTGAAATAGGGAAGGGCGCCATTCTACCTGCGGGGCAGGGCATGTAAACCGGCGCCGCCTGCGCAGTTGCAGCTAGAATAGCCAAACATTTTTTTCAGGAGGTGGCCGATGCAGGCTCTCGACGCTTTGCTCAACCGTGTTTCCGTTCCACGACTGCTCGAACCGGCACCGACCGCAGAACAACGCGAAGTGTTGTTTGGCGCTGCGATGCGAGCGCCAGATCATGGCCACTTGCAGCCTTGGCGTTTCCTGACAGTCGAAGGCGCGGCGCGCGAGCAAATGGGCGAGTTGCTGGCCGAAGCGGCGAAGCTGCAGGACAGTGAAGTGTCCGAGGCGGCGTTGGACAAGGCGCGTAACGGTCCACTGCGCGCGCCACTGGTAGTTGTGGTGATCGCCCGGTTGCAGGATCACGTTAAATATCCGAAGTCCGAACAACTTCTGGCGGCGGGTTGTGCGGCTCACGGGATTTTGCTGGCGGCTTATGCGCAAGGGATTGGTGCGGTGTGGCGCACGGGTGAACTGGCGTATTCGGCGCATGTGGCCAAGGGGTTGGGCCTGGCTGAAGGGGAAGAGGTGATTGCGTTTCTTTACCTCGGCACGCCGCAGAAGGAGCCGCGCGTGGCGGAGAAGGTTGGTCTGGCCGAGTTTGTCAGCGCCTGGCCCGGTAAGGCCTGAAGATCAAAAGATCGCAGCCTCGTTTCACTCGACAGCTCCTACAGGGGGACGCGAGGCTGCGATCTTTTTGCACCACCATGGCGCTTACGGCTGAACAACCGCCCCCGGCACTAACGGCAATTCCAGGCTGGCAATGAACCCGCCCTCAGGGTGATTGGCCAGCACCAGACTCCCGCCATGCCGCTCTGCCGCACGGCGCGCAATCGCCAACCCTAAACCATGCCCCGCCGCCGTCTGCCCCGGCGCCCGGTAGAACGGTTCGCCCAACTGGCTCAAATGCGCAGCCTCTACGCCCGGCCCATGGTCACGCACACTGACCACAATCCGCTCGCCCTGACGCACCGCCTGCATTTCAATCGATTGCCCCACCGGGTTGAACCGCTGAGCATTGCGCAGCAGGTTGTCGACGGCGCGCTCGATCATCGTCGGCCAGCCTTTGAGGTTCAGCTGCGGCTCGGCCTCAAGGTGCACATTCTGCTCCGGCGAACCCAATTGAGCATCCTTTTGCAGCGTGTTGAGCAGCGCATTGAGATCAACCTCTTCAGCGCTGGCGTTGTCGGCATCGACCCGCGCCAGTACCAGGATTTCGCTGATCAGTGCTTCCAGTCGGTCGCACTCCCGAGTGAGGCGCGGCCAGAGTTTTTCCCGTTCTTCCGGGTTGGCCCGCTCGGCGAGTGCCAGTGCAATGCGCAGCCGGGCAAGCGGTGAACGCAGTTCATGGGACACATCCCGCAGCAACTGCCGCTGACTGCCGATCAAACTTTGCAGACGCGCGCCCATGCGGTTGAAGTCGTTGGCCAGCACGCCGAATTCATCGCGCCGGTTGGCCAGTTTTACCAGGCTGTTTTGTTGGTAGGTGGTTTGCCCCAGATCATGCACCGCGCCGCGCAAGCGGCTGAGTGGGCGAGTAATGGACATCGTCACGAACAGGCTGAACAAGGTCAGCACCACCAACGCGATCCCCAGCGCACTCAATGGCCAGAGCAGGCTTTCGCGGTGCCAGGAATCAAGTTCCGGGTGCGGGATGCGATAAATCAGCAGGTAGGTGTCACCGGTTTTTTCGCTGGTGTACTCCGCCGTCAAGCGACGCCATGGCAGGCGCCGATCATCGTTGTTCTGACGCGCTTCGAAGGCAGCCGCCCTGCGTGGGAACGTACCGCGCACCACCGGATCGCCGCTCTCGTTGAGCACTTGAACGTCGATGTGATACTGGCGCTTGCGCTGTTCCAGAATGTCCTGGGCCGCGTCTTCACCCTGTGATTCGTAAGTTTGCGTCCACTGTTCGGCCAAGGTATTGAGGCCGGGATGGCGACTGAGAATCCACGCGTCCTGGTTGAGCATGTGCCCCAGCAGAATGGAGAGCCCTGCAACCAGAGCGATGGCCAACCAGAAACTGGCCAGAATACGCCAGAACAATGAGCGCACAGAAAATCCTCAAGCAAAGAAAGCCCAACGGCGATTAACCGTTGGGCTGTGATATGACGCTAGAACATTATTGCGCCTTTTGCGGCTGTTGCGCTTTCCAGGCCTTGAACTCGGCCCATTCGGCGCGACGCTCAGCCTGTTTTTTCTGGATCTCGTCGAATTGCTTCTGTTGATCCGGTTTCAGCAAGGCACGCACATCGGCTTCGCCTTTTTTGTGGTTGGCCGCCATTTCATCTTTCATGGCCTTCTGGTCGGCTGGCGAGAGTTTTTCCAGGTACTTGTCGACCACTTGCTGACGCTCATGCATCTGCTCACCCATGATTTTACGGATCTGCTCGCGCTGTTCGCGGCTCAGGTCCAGCTGGCTGTACGGGCCTTTGCCGTGCATGCCGTGCATCTGACCGCCATGGCGTGAGCCGTCCATCGGGCTACCCATCGGGCCGGCACCTTCAGGCATGGCCATGGCAACGGTCGGCAGGGCGGCAGCGAACATCAGAGCGATAAGAGTCTTGCGCATAGTGAATCTCCTTGTCTCGTTCCCGGTACGTTCCGGATGAGTACAGATTACGGAGATCAAGGTCAGCGGCGGTCAGCGGAGCGTAAAGCTTGGGTAAAGACGATTTCAGATTGACCTGACAAATCCAACACTTTTGCCGATTTCATTGACCAAACATGACCGGTGTAGCAGCTGTCGAGCCCCAGCGAGGCTGCGTTCGGCTGCGCAGCAGTCGTAAACCCTGAACACGTGGTTTACTTGAAAAAACGCATCGCCTGATTTCGCGACTGCTGCGCAGCCGAACGCAGCCTCGCTGGGGCTCGACAGCTGCTACGAAGGTTTGCGTTGGATTTCAGAGGCTGTAGTAGTAGCCACGGCTGCGCAGGGCCACGATGCGCGGGCGACCGTCGGGGTGCGGGCCGATCTTTTTGCGCAGGTTGCTGACGTGCATGTCCAGGCTGCGGTCGTACAGCGTCAGCTTGCGACCGAGGGCGATTTGCGCCAGTTCCTGTTTGTCCAGCGGCTCGCCGGGTTGCTTGAGCAAGGCTTCGAGCAAACGGCTTTCGGAAACGGTAAGGGTGAATTCCTGTTCATCGATGCTGACCACGCCGCGCACCGGACTGAAACACAGGTCGCCCAGTTCCAGCTGGCTGGACACCGCCGCCGGATGACTGCGGCGCAACACGGCGCGCAGACGAGCTGTCAGTTCCCGTGGGTCGCACGGTTTGGCAAGGTAGTCGTCAGCGCCGAGTTCCAGGCCGAGGATGCGGTCCAGCGGTTCACCGCGAGCCGAAAGCATCAGCACCGGCAAGTCCGGGTGATCGCTGCGCAATTGCTTGAGCAGCTCCAGGCCGCTGCCGTCCGGCAGCATCACGTCCAGTACCACAGCTGCCGGCGACGTTTCGGCCAGTGCGCGACGGGCGCTCTGACCATCGTGGCAGGCGCGGACCTGGAAGCCTTCCTGGCTCAACCAGCTGCTCAGGAGCTCACATAGCTCCTGGTCATCATCAATTAATAACAGCTCGCTCATGACTCACTCAATTTAGCCATTGCCTACGTTTTCTGGTGGCACCACTGGCGAAGATACCGCAGAGCAGCGCCAATAGCGCTACTGCGGCGCCGATGACGAACCACTGTTGCTGATCGGTCAATAGACGCGGCAGCGGGCTGCTGGCTTGGGCTTCCTTGAGTTGCAGCTTGAGGCGCTGATTCTCTTGGCGCAACCGGCTCAGCTGGGCACTTTCGCGTTCGGCATCGGTATTCTGCAGTTGTTTGCTCAATACTTCTCGTTGCTGTTCGCTTACCTTCAAGCGCTGTTGCAACTCGGTGATCTGGCTGCCGGCGCTCAGGGACAGCGGTGTGGAATTACCGCCCTCGGCGCTTTCTTCACCATGAGCAGGGGCCACAATCGACAACGTCACCAACATCAGACACAACGGACCTTTGCGCATCGCCACTCCTGATTCCAATACGAGTATTGGGCAGGTTGTCGGCCGGTAAACGAGAATAATGAGCGTTGAGCGCGCGATGAACCGATAAGGTTCATCGCGCTGGAGGGATATTAAGGCAGGACTTGCTTGAACGGCTTGACCGAAACGTTGGCGTAGACGCCTGCGGCGACATACGGATCAGCGTCGGCCCAAGCCTGGGCGGCGCTCAGGGAATCGAATTCGGCGACGATCAGGCTGCCGGTGAAACCCGCAGCGCCCGGATCATTGCTGTCGACCGCCGGGTGTGGGCCGGCCAAAACGATGCGCCCTTCACCTTTGAGCACTTGCAGGCGCTCAAGGTGGGCAGGCCGTGCGGCCAGGCGGGCTTCCAGGGAGTTGGCGACGTCTGTGGCAATGATTGCGTAAAGCATGTCAGTCCTCGGTTTTTGGCGTTGTGGTATCGGCGTCGTGCAGGTGGCGGGACAGGTAAATGCCCTGGCCGACCAGGAACAGCAGCGTCATGCCCAGGCTGCCGAAGACTTTGAAGTCGACCCAGTAGTCCTGAAAGGTGAACGCGACGAACAGGTTGGCGGCACCGCAAAACAGGAAAAACCCGATCCAGGCGATGTTCAGACGGGTCCAGACCGGCTCCGGCAGGGTCAGCGCGTGGCCCATGATGCGTTTGATCAGCAATTGCTCACCGACGAAGTGGCTGCCAATGAACGCCAGGGCGAACAGCCAGTTCACCACCGGGGCTTTCCATTTGAGGAAGGTTTCGCTGTGGAACGCCAGGGTCAGGCTGCCGAAGACCAGGCAGGCGATGAGGGTTAGCCACTGGCTCTTCTCGAGCTTGCGCTGCTTGATGAACAGCGTGCCGTAAACCACCAGGGAGCTGATGATCAGCATGGCGGTGGCGCTGTAAATACCGCCTACAGTCAACTCCTGACCGGCGATGTCGACGACCCGTGGATCGAGTTTGAAGACGATGAAGAACAGCAGAAGCGGGATGAAATCGATGAATTGTTTCACAGTGGCAGCCAGAAGCAGGATGTGGCGGCATAATAACAAACATATGGGCGCGCGATAGCGCCAGCTGATTTGAGGTAAAAAAGTCCTGTGAATGTTGATTTGCACTGCCATAGCACGGCCTCCGACGGCGCTCTCGCGCCTGCAATACTGGTTGCGCGTGCGTTCGAGAAAGGCGTGCGAGTCCTGGCCCTGACCGATCACGACACCCTCGAAGGCCTCGACGAGGCTCGCAGTGCGGCGACCGCGCTGGGGATGCAATTGGTCAATGGCGTCGAATTGTCCTGCACCTGGGGCGGCGCGACCATTCACGTGCTGGGCTATGGTTTCGACGTCAACGCCGCGCCGTTGGTCGAGGCCATCGCTAAATTGCACGATGGCCGCTGGCTACGTTCCGAAGAAATAAGCCGAAAACTGGCATTGAAAGGCATGCCGGGCGCGCTCGAAGGGGCTCGGGCCATCCAGCAGGAACTGGGCGACAGCGGCAACGCGCCGGCCCGCCCGCATTTCGCCGACTGGATGGTGCGTGAAGGTTTCGTCAAGGATCGCGCCGAAGCGTTCCGCAAATGGCTGGGCGCCGGCAAGCTGGGGGACGTCAAGCAACACTGGCCGACCTTGGAAGACACCGTCGAAACCCTGCGCGCCGCCAAGGCCTGGGTCAGCCTGGCGCATCCGTGGCACTACGATTTCACTCGCAGCAAACGTCGCCGGCTGATTGCCGACTATATTCAAGCAGGGGGCCACGCTATCGAAGTGGTCAATGGCCATCAGCCCGCCGAGCAAGTGGGCAGCCTGGCGATTCTCGCCCGTGAATTCGGTCTGCTGGTCAGCGCCGGCAGTGATTTTCATGGCCCTGGAGGCTGGTCCGAGATCGGTGAATACCGCCCGCTTCCGGAGGATTTGCCACCACTGTGGTGTCGATTCAAACATGACCCAATTATTGCCGCCGTCTGAACAGGTAGAGAATGTGAGTCAATTTTTCCAGATTCATCCGGAAAACCCGCAAGTGCGCCTGATCAAACAGGCTGTCGAGATCATTCGCAGCGGCGGGGTGGTGATTTATCCCACAGACTCGTCCTACGCCATTGGTTGCCAGATCGGCGACAAGAATGCCGTGGAGCGCGTGCGCCGGTTGAGACAGCTGGACGAAAAGCATAACTTCGCGCTGATTTGCAGCGACCTGTCGCAACTGGGGCTGTTTGCCAAAATCGATACCGGCACCTTCCGCCTGCTTAAAGCTCACCTGCCGGGGCCTTACACCTTCATTCTCAACGCCACCCGCGAAGTCCCGCGGCTGTTGTTGCACCCGAAAAAACGCACCATCGGGCTGCGCGTGCCGAGCCATCCGATTGCCCTGGCGCTGCTGGAAGAACTCGGCGAACCGCTGATGAGCGTGACCCTGATCATGCCCGGCGACACCGACCCGATGACCGATCCTTACGAAATGCGTCAGTTGCTCGAGCATCAGGTCGACCTGATCATCGACGGCGGTTTTGGCGGGATCAAGGCGTCCACCGTGATCAACCTCGCCGACGGCGAGCCGGAAGTGATCCGCGTTGGTTGCGGCGACCCGACGCCGTTCATGGCCGAGGCGTAGATGTCTGCAGTAGAACCCGTTGTCGACAGTCAGGCCGGAGCCCAGCAAGAGCTGCCCTTCGCGATGGTCTATGGCCAGGCGGTCATGGAAATGCCGCTGGACCTGTACATTCCGCCGGATGCGCTTGAGGTTTTTCTCGAAGCTTTCGAAGGCCCCCTCGACCTGCTGCTGTACCTGATCCGCAAACAGAACATCAACATTCTCGACATCCCGGTGGCGGAAATCACCCGTCAGTACATGGGCTATGTCGAGTTGATGCAGTCGGTGCGCCTGGAGTTGGCCGCCGAGTACCTGGTCATGGCCGCGATGCTGGCCGAGATCAAATCGCGGATGCTGCTGCCGCGTGCCGAAACGATCGAGGCCGAAGAAGACGACCCCCGCGCTGAACTGATCCGCCGCTTGCAAGAGTACGAACGCTTCAAGGCTGCTGCCGAAGGCATCGATGGCCTGAGCCGTGTGGGTCGTGACGTGGTCGTCCCCAGGCTCGACGCCCCGGAGGCCCGGGCGCGCAAGCTGTTGCCAGACGTGCGTCTTTCAGAGCTGTTGTTGTCCATGGCAGAAGTGTTGCGCCGTGGCGACATGTTCGAAAGTCACCAGGTCAGCCGCGAGGCGCTGTCCACCCGCGAACGCATGAGCGATGTGCTGGAGCGCCTCAAGGGCGGCGGTTTCGTGCCCTTTGCCGAGCTGTTCACCGCTGAGGAAGGACGTCTGGGGGTGGTGGTAACCTTTATGGCGATTCTCGAACTGGTCAAGGAATCCTTGGTCGAGCTGGTGCAGAATGAGCCGTTCGCAGCGATCCACGTGCGGGCCCGAGCCGAATAACGAGTTGAATCATGAACCTGACTGAACCCCGCGAGCTGGCGCCATTGCTTGAAGCCTTTCTGTTGGCCTCGGGAAAACCGCAATCGCTTGAACGCCTGTTCGAACTCTTCGAAGAGGGCGAGCGGCCGGAGCCGCCGGTCTTCAAGAAAGCCCTGACGATTCTCGCCAAGTCCTGCGACGGCCGCGCCTTCGAGCTGAAGGAAGTGGCCTCCGGGTATCGCTTGCAGATCCGCGAAAAGTTCTCGCCGTGGGTAGGACGTTTGTGGGAAGAGCGGCCGCAGCGCTATTCCCGCGCCATGCTCGAAACCATTGCGCTGATTGCCTATCGCCAGCCGATCACCCGGGGCGAGATCGAAGACGTGCGGGGCGTGGCGGTCAACAGCCACATCGTCAAAACCTTGCTGGAGCGCGAGTGGATCCGCATCGTCGGCTACCGCGACGTGCCGGGTAAACCGGCGATGTTTGCGACCACCAAGGCGTTTCTCGATCACTTCAATCTGAAAAACCTCGACGATTTGCCACCGCTGGCCGAATTGCGCGAACTTGAACCTGATCCGGTGCTCGATTTCGACGACGCGCCGGTGCCTGCCGGGTTGCAGGAGTTGGCCGACGCCAGCGCCGAGCCGGAAGAGCCGAAGGAAGAAACCAGTTTCCATACACTGTTGCTGGAACTCGACACGATGGAGGAGGGGCTCAAGACCGACTTCGACGATCTGTTGCGCGATGGCGAGGTGACCGAGACCGAAGAGATCCTGGATCAGCCCGAGTTTGAGCCTGAAATCGAAGTTGAACTTCAGGTCGAGCCCGAAGCCACGGTCGAAGAAGAGCAGGAAGAAGAGCAAGAAGATGATGTGCTCGGCGTTGCCGAGGCTCGCGAAAAACTCCTGGCCGCCGTCGCCGCCCTTGAACAACACAAGCCCGAGCCCGAGCCTAAGCTGAGCGACGAAGAAGCCGAAGCCCGGGCCCTCGCCGAAGCAATCGAGGCCGAACGCCGCGAATTCGACGACTGACTCGAATCTTGTGGACACTGAATATCCCCTGTGGGAGCGGGCTTGCTCGCGAAGGCGGTGGGTCAGGCAACAATAATGTCGACTGACCC
>NZ_JAGYGJ010000074.1:0-20310 GCF_019947405.1 Pseudomonas sp. GL-B-26
TCGGCTGACAAAGACTGATTGATCGTCGTATGCTTTTTCATGGCCTCGCCCTCGCTGTCGTTGGCTTCTATAAGAATGCCACCGTGGCGCACAGACGCCTCGGCTTGGGCGAGTCCATTCAATTACAAGGAGTCCGTGGCCACATCTACCGTGTTTGCCAGTAAACTCCCTCCCCTTTAGCCGCCATCATTTTCCTCGCGGCCATCACCTTATTTCCTACGGAGTTCACCTTGCGTCTGTTTCATACCTCCGACTGGCACCTCGGGCAGAACCTGCACGGCCAGGAACGCGACTTCGAACACGCCTGCTTTCTCGAATGGCTGCTGCGCCAGCTGAAGCTGGACCAGCCAGACGTGCTGCTGATCGCCGGCGATATCTTCGACACGGTCAATCCGCCGGTCAAAGCCCAGGAACGTCTCTACGATTTCATCGTCAGCGCCCATGAACAACAACCGAAGCTGACCATCGTGATGATCGCTGGCAACCATGATTCCGGCTCGCGGATCGAATTGCCCGCGCCGTTGATGCGGCGTTTGCGCACGCATGCGCTGGGCCGTGTGCTGTGGCTGGATGATGGTCAACTCGACGCCGAGCGCTTGTTGCTGCCATTACCGGATGCCAAAGGCAAAACCGTCGCCTGGTGCCTGGCGCTGCCGTTCCTGCGACCCGCCGAAGTGACCGGTGCGCATTTGGGTGACAACTACCTTCGCGGTATCGGTCAGGTTCACGAATGGCTGATCGAAGCGGCCAATGCCAAGCGCAAACCAGGTCAGGCGCTGATCGCTATCAGCCACGCGCACATGGCCGGCGGCTCGGTGTCGGAAGACTCCGAGCGCAGCCTGATCATCGGCAACGCCGAAGCGCTGCCCGCCAGCCTGTTCGGGCCGAGCATCAGTTACGTCGCCCTCGGTCACTTGCACAAGCCGCAGAAGGTCAATGGTGAAGAGCGTATCCGCTACAGCGGCTCGCCAATTCCGTTGTCGTTCTCCGAGATTGGCTATCAGCACCAGATTCTCGACATCCAATTGAAAGGCGAAACCCTGGTCAGCGTCGAACCCAAACTGATCCCCCGGGCTGTGAATCTGCAACGCATCGGTCCCGCGCCATTGGCGGAAATCCTGCTGCAACTGGCCGACTTGCCGAACATTGACCTGCTGGCCGATATCCAGCGCCAGCCGTGGCTGGAAGTTCGGGTCCGTCTCGATGAGCCGCAACCCGACTTGCGCTATCAAGTGGAAACCGCCCTGCAAGGCAAAGCCGTGCGCCTGGTGCGAATCGCCGCTGAATATGCCGGCAATGGCAGCCGCGATGGCGTCGATGACGGCACGACCTTGATCGAGCTCGACCAGCTCTCACCTCAGGAACTGTTCAGCCGCGCCTGGCAGGACAACTACGGCAGCGAGGTCGATGAGCAAACCCTCAAGGACTTCGCCGAGCTGTTGCAAGACGTGCAGATGGAGAGCGAACAAGCATGAAGATCCTCGCGATCCGCCTGAAAAACCTCGCCTCACTGGCCGGGCCTTTTGAAATCGACTTTACCGCTGAGCCGTTGGCCAGCGCCGGTCTGTTCGCGATCACCGGGCCGACCGGCGCCGGTAAAAGCACCTTGCTCGACGCCTTGTGCCTGGCGCTGTTCGGCGCCGTGCCTCGGCTGAGCAATGCTCAGGTGTCTGCCAAAGCGCCAGACGCCGATGGCGAGATCAGCAGTGGCGACCCCCGCACGCTACTGCGTCGCGGCACCGGTGAAGGTTATGCCGAAGTAGATTTCGTTGGCATCGATGGCCGTCGCTACCGCGCTCGCTGGGAGGCTAATCGCGCCCGCGAGAAGGCCGGCGGCAAGCTGCAAGCCAGCCGTCAGAGTTTGCGCGACATCGATCTGGATCAACTGCTGGCCAGTCAGAAAGTTGAATTCAAAATCCATCTCGAATCCGTACTGGGCCTGAACTTCGAGCAATTCACCCGCGCGGTGCTGCTGGCTCAGAGTGAATTCAGTGCTTTCCTCAAGGCTAACGACAACGAACGTAGCGAGCTGCTGGAAAAACTCACCGACACCGCGCTCTATACGCGCCTCGGTCGCCGGGCGTTCGACAAAACAAAAGAGGCTCGCGAAACCCACAAGCTGTTGCAGGACCAGGCCACCGGCGTGACGCCATTGTCGCCAGAAGCCCGGGCCGAGCTCGATGAACGCTTCAACGAGGCTCAGCAGCAACTCAAGACCCAGCAAGCGCAACTCAAGCAATTGGAACTGCAACACACCTGGCTCAAAGATTTGCGCCAGTTGCAGGACGAGCAGCAGAGCGCCACCGAACAGCTGCAATCGGCCCGGCAGCACTGGGAAGGTCTGGCCGGCGAACGTTTAAAGCTGACTCGCCTGGAACAACTGGCCCCGCAACGGCACCAGTTCGCCCGCAAGACAGAACTCACTGCCCAGCTCACACCGCTGGCCGCGCAGATTCAGCAGCACACCCAACATCAAACCGAACTGAATGAGCGCCAAGCGCTACTCGAACACAGCCTGAGTGCTGCGCAGACCGCGCTGGTCGAGGCCCAAAGCCAACACACCTCAAGCGCTCCACTGCTGCGTCAAGCCTTCGAAGCGCAAAGCACCCTCGCCCGTCTGGTCAAGGATGCCAGTCTCAGTGCCGACCTCAAGCAGCAGGCGGAACTGGCCTGCACTCAGGGCCAAAACACGATCCAAGGCTTGCTAGACCAACAGAAACAGGTCGCCGAACGTTTGCAGCGGATTGCCGGGGAGCTTGAGCAAAGCACCCCTCTGGCGCCGTTGAGCGATGCCTGGAACGCCTACCGTGATCGCCTGCAACAGCTGATGCTGATCGGCAATCGCCTGAACAAGGGCCAGGCCGAACTGGCCGCCCTGGAACAGAGCGCCGCTCGCGCTGCCGAGGACCTGTCCACTCAGCGCCAGAGCCTCGAAGTGCTGTACAAGGAGGCCGGCGCCGAACCGGAAGCGGTGGCCGAGCAGATTCAGATTCTCGGTAGTCTGTTGCAGGATAACCGCAAGCAGCAGCGTGCCTTTGAAGAGCTGACGCGCCTGTGGGCCAGTCAGCAGGAACTGGACAAGCGCGCGTCCGAACTCCAGCAGCGCCAGCTGACCGCTCAGCAGGAACGAGAACGTCTGACCCAGGACGGTGTGAAAGCCAAGAATGAATTGGTCGTTGCCGAACAGACCCTGACCGTTACCCGCGAGCTGCTGGAACGCCAGCGCCTGGCCCGCAGCGCCAGCGTCGAAGAACTGCGCGAGCAGTTGCAGGACGATCAGCCGTGCCCGGTCTGTGGCAGCCCCGACCATCCCTATCATCAGCCCGAAGCCCTGCTGCAGAGCCTTGGCCGGCATGATGAAAGCGAACAGGCCAACGCCCAAAAAGCCGTCGACCTGCTGAAAGAAAAGCTCACTGACCTGCGCGCTGAAGTGGGCGGCGTGATTGCGCAGCAAAAGGAGTTGCTGCAACAGCAAGAACACCTCGCGACCCAGCAACAGGGCCTGGCGCCGAGCCTTGAAGCACATCCGTTATCTGCACAGCTGTTGACGCAGGATGCGGCTAAACGCGATGCCTGGCTGGTGCAGCAAAACAACCAGTTGAACCAAAGCATCACTCAGGACGAACAACGGCAAACCGCGCTGCTCACCCTGCAACAGGACGCCGCGCGCCTTCAACAGCAACTGCGTAGCGCTGAAGCGGCGAACCAGCAAGCTGCCCAGCACCTGGCCAACCAGCAACGTGAGTTGACCAGTGATCGCCAGCGTCTGGACGAGGAGTTGACGGCGTTCAGCACCCTGCTCCCGGCCGATACGCTGCAAGCGTTGCGCAACGAACCGGCCGCGACCTTCATGCAACTGGACCGGCAGATCACCCAGCGGCTGGAACAACTCGATCAGCAGCGCGATGAACTCGGCGAACAGCAACAACGGCAGCAGACGCTGGAGAAAGAACAGGACCGCCAACTCACTCGCCTCCAACAGTTGGAAACGGCCCGCCAGCAGTTCACCGCCCTCGCCGACCAGCAACAGGCCTGCCAGCAAAAACTCACGCAATTGCTCGGCGAACACGCCAGCGCCGAGCAGTGGCAGCAGCAACAGGATCAAGCCGTCGAACAGGCGCGCAATGCTGAGGCGACGGCCAATCAGGAACTGCAAACCGTGCGTACGCGGCTGGTACAGCTGGGCGCCGAACTCAAGGCCCAGCAGGAACGCTCGCAGGCACTGGAAACCGAAGATCGCGAGCTGAGCGGCAAGATTGCCGACTGGCGCGCATTGCATCCGGAACTGGATGACGGTGGTCTGGAAGATCTGCTGAGTGTCGACGACCAGCGGGTCAGCGAACTGCGTCAGCAATTGCAGCAAAGCGAAAAAGCCATCGAACAGACCAAGGTTCTGTTGCAGGAACGCGATCAGCGTCTGCTCAATCATCAAGCACAGCACAACGGCAATCTCGACGCCGAACAACTAGCGACAGCGCTTGCCGAGCTGCAAAACCTGTTCACCGCCAGCGAACACCGTTGCGCCGAACTGCGCGCCGAACAGGCTGAGGATCAGCGCCGGCAAAACGCCAATCAGGCCCTCGCGCAGCAGATTGCCGATGCCTACACCGAGTACCAGCGCTGGGCACGTTTGAATGCACTGATCGGTTCGGCCACGGGCGACACCTTCCGCAAGATCGCCCAGGCCTACAACCTCGACCTGCTGGTGCATCACGCCAACGTTCAGTTGCGCCAACTGGTGCGGCGCTATCGCCTCAAACGTGGCGGTAGCATGCTCGGTTTGTTGGTGATGGACACCGAGATGGGTGATGAACTGCGTTCGGTGCATTCGTTGTCCGGCGGCGAGACGTTCCTGGTGTCGCTGGCTCTGGCGCTCGGTTTGGCGTCCATGGCATCGAGCACGCTGAAAATCGAATCGCTGTTCATCGATGAAGGCTTCGGCAGCCTTGATCCGGAATCCCTGCAACTGGCCATGGATGCTCTCGACGGCTTGCAAGCGCAGGGACGAAAAGTCGCGGTGATTTCACACGTGCAGGAAATGCATGAACGGATTCCGGTGCAGATTCAGGTCCGCCGTCAGGGCAACGGCCTGAGTACGCTGGAGGTGAAATGAATACGCTGTATTCCTTCCGCCGCTGCCCCTACGCGATGCGGGCGCGCATGGCCCTGCGCTACTCCGGCGTGGCGGTGAACATTGTCGAGGTCAGCCTGAAGGCCAAACCTGCCGAAATGCTGGCGCTGTCGAGCAAAGGCACAGTACCGGTGCTGAGCGTCGACGGTCAGGTGATCGATGAAAGCCTGGCGATCATGCTCTGGGCCCTGGCGCAGAGCGATCCGCAGGATTGGTTGCTCAAGGATGACCCTGTCGGTCAGCAACTCATCGCCGGGCTGATCGAAGAAAACGATCAGGTGTTCAAGGTGCACCTGAATCGCTACAAGTACGCCGAACGATATCCCGAGCATCCGATGACGTTTTATCGCGCCGAGGGCGAGGTGTTTTTGCACAGGCTCGATGAGTTGCTGGAGGGACGCGACTACTTGCTGGCCGAGCATCCGAGTCTGGCAGATGTGGCGCTGATGCCGTTCGTACGGCAATTCGCCCATGTCGATCGCGAGTGGTTCGGGCAGACGCCCTATCGGCGTTTGCAGGGCTGGTTGCAGCGGTTTCTGGAGTCGGAGCTATTTACTGGCGTGATGCAGAAATAACACCGACTCACGCCAACACTGAACACATCTGCAACGCCGAGCAATCCACGTGGAACGGCCCGAAGAAATCGTTCTGGCGTTCGATTGGCGGATTGCCGGCCAACAGCCCCAGGGCCTTCGCAGTTTCAATGTTACGAGCAAGGTTGTGATTGGCTTCTATAGTCCGCGCCACCGACCCCGCCGAGGCCTGTCCGATCCCCAACAACGAGGATCCATTGGTCATGAACGCCAGGAAGGCGATGACCCAAAGTCTGTGCCCTTTCATTCCCCGGCGACTCCTGCGAGTTCAGCCTGATCGACCATTGCGGTTTGCGAACGGTGTTCAAACTGGATGCCGGGATGAGCGACTTGAATCGGCGCATCGAGGGTCTGTTGCGATTGAGGCGAGAGGCTGAAAACCAGCACCATGGCTACGTAAAGAGCGATAGCCAGATAGGCGCCGTGTTTGGCAGAAGTGATGATTGAGCTGGCCATGATGTTCTCCGCAGGCATGTTTCGATGCCCACAGAATCGATCAATAAAGCGGTGATAACCACTCAGGGTTATCCATAGTAACCATCAGCTTCGTTGATCATTAAGCCAGTCTATTTCAGTCTTCAATAAAACTCATCATGCGTTCGCGGGCCGCATCCGGCTCGTCTGGAACGGGCTGGGCAGCCGAAAGAATGGGGGTGGAATAGAGAAACAGAAGAACCACGGCCAGACGCATTGCCATGCTGTCGATCCTTATCATGAGAAGGAGTCAAAAAATCAGCGTCAAATTTAAACTCATGGCCATGTGATATCAAGCAATACATTGATAGCAATATGATGCTGTCGTAAACGCGTTATGCAGGAGCGACATCACTCAGGTTTCTCAAAGCTTTTCAGCTCGATCGGCGCAAGTGACTTCGCTCCTGCATAAAGGGTGCAGGGTTCGAATTTCAGGCTTGGGTCTTGTGATCCAGAGCCGCGTAAAAGTTGGCGCTCTGTTGCAGGTATTTCTGGGTGTAGCTCTGGGCGTGGGATTTTTTGTCGCTGATTTCAACGTTGGCGCTGGCTGGCAGAGCAACGGTGGCAGAGATAGCGGAAGCGGCGATTACGGAGAAGAGATTGAAGTTCATGGCGATGTTCCTCGGATTCAGTTGGCTTGCTTGCCCGGTGGGGCCGTGAAGCAAACTTAACCTTCGAGGTTGGCGCCTTGAAATCTTTTGTGGCATTAGCAGATATCAGCGTCATTAATAGAAGGATGCAGGCCCCATCAACCGGGGCCTGCGGCCTATTGACGCACCAGGAACTTGAGGTCGCTCGGGGCATCCATCGGCAGTTTTTGCACGGTTTTACCCAGCAGGCCTGTCTTTGAATCGCGCTCGACGACGACAATCTGGTTGCTTTTCTGGTTGGCGATCAGCAAGAACTTGCCACTCGGATCGAGGCTGAACTCGCGCGGGTGGTCACCTTCTACGGAACGGCGCTGCAGCTCCTTGAGGTGGCCGGTCGCAGGATCGATGGCAAACACCAGCAATTGATTGGCGGTACCACGGTTGCTGACGTAGAGGAACTTGCCATCGCGCGACGCGTGAAGTGCGGCGGTTGCCTTGTCCGAAACGGGTTGCCCCGTCGCCAACTCAACCATTTGCGTTTGCTTGAGTTGACCGTCCTTGTAATCGAACACCGCAACCTGCGCACTCATTTCCATGGTCAGCCACGCGTGCTTGCCATCGGCGCTGAACAGCAGATGACGCGGACCGCTGCCGGGTGGCAACTGGACGGACGCCGGTGTAGCGGCGGTCAAGGGCAGTTCCGGGTTGGCCTTGGGGTCGAAGCGGTAGGCGAAGATCTTGTCGGCGCCCAGGTCATTGGAGAACACATACTGGCCGTCCGGCGAGGAAACCGTGGAATGCACGTGTGCCGACATCTGCCGCTCGGGATTGACCCGGCTCGATGGATGGCTGCTCATCTGCACCACCGGTTTGAGCGTGCCATCGACGCCCACCGGCAACACCGCCAGGGTGCCACCCGGATCTTCAGCCACCGAATAGTTGCTGACAAACAGATGACCGGCGTCAACGCTGAGGCCCGAATGCGTCGGCTCGTTGCCCAGGCTCTGCACCTGATTGATCAGGCTCAGTTCATGGGTTTTGGGATCGATCGCATAACTGCTGACGCGCCCTACCGGATCGGTCTGTCCCGGGCCGTTTTCGTTGACCACGAACAGGTGACGCTGATCCTTGGACAGGGTCAGCCAGGATGGGTTTTCGCTCTTGACCACTTGCAGCGGCCTGGCATCGATCTGCCCGGTGGCGGCGTCGAAGTTCAGGCGATAAATCCCCTGGCTCTGACCGGCTGTGTAGGAGCCGACCAGCAACTGATAGTCGTCGGCCGACGCAGCCTGAAACCCCATCGCGCCGACGCTGCCGGCCATCAACAGTGGCCAGAGCTTACGCATCCTCATTCGCTTCCTCTTCGTCATCACCGCGGAACGCGGTCATGCAGACCAACCGGTGCTCGCCGGAACTGCCGGTGATCAGCCAGCTTTGCAGGGTTGGATCGAAGGTCGCGGCCTGGACTTCGGCCGGGGTGAACTCCCAGTGCTTGGACACACGACCGTCCAGGCATTCGATGTGCAGGTTATCGTCTTCATCGAGGGAGAATTCGAAGGCGTGCAGCCCGTCGATTTCCACCATATCGCAGTGTTCGAGGGTGGCGAGCAAGGTGTCGGTTGCGGCAGTCATGGCAGTCAATCTTTGAATGGGAAAGACGCAATGATAG
Organism: Pseudomonas sp. GL-B-26; assembly: GCF_019947405.1. Classification (NCBI taxonomy): domain Bacteria; kingdom Pseudomonadati; phylum Pseudomonadota; class Gammaproteobacteria; order Pseudomonadales; family Pseudomonadaceae; genus Pseudomonas; species Pseudomonas sp. GL-B-26. Next base: position 8,458 of record NZ_JAGYGJ010000074.1, read on the forward strand.
CTCATTGCGCCTAAGTCCGATGTGGGAGCGAGCTTGCTCCCACAGGGGATTGTACTCGCCGTTAGAGGGCGTCGCGCGAAGGCTGACCGTCCACTAATCGCTGAATACGCAGCGGATTGCCATTCTTCAAGGCATCCGGCAGCAGGCTGTCCGGATAGTTCTGGAAGCACACCGGGCGCAGGAAACGGTCGATGGCCAACGTACCCACCGACGTGCCGCGCGCATCGGATGTCGCCGGATACGGACCGCCGTGGACCATCGAATCGCAGACTTCCACCCCGGTCGGATAACCGTTCAGCAGGATCCGTCCGACCTTCTGTTCCAGCAACGGCGTCAGCTCAGCGAACTGCTCGAAGTCCGCCGGCTCGCCAATGATCGTCGCCGTCAGCTGTCCGTGAAGACCGTTCAATGCGGCGCTGAGCTGCGTCTGATCGACGACTTCGACAAACACCGTGGTCGGGCCGAATACTTCTTCCTGCAGCACTTCATCGCCATTGATCAACAGGCTGACATCCGCCTTGAACAGCTGGGGTTGCGCCTGATTGCCTTGTTGCGTACTGCCGGCCAGGTGCTCGATGCCGGGATGAGCGAGGAGTTTTTGCAGGCCTTTGCCATAGCTGCCCAAGGTCCCGGCATTGAGCATGGTTTGCGCCGGCTGATCGCCGATGAGACCCGCCACCTGCTGCACGAACGCGCTGAACTGCGGCGAACGAATACCGATCACCAGCCCGGGATTGGTGCAGAACTGACCACAGCCCTGAACCACCGAAGCGGTCAGGTCGCGGGCGACCGATTCGGCGCGGGCTTGCAGTGCCTCCGGCAACACGATCACCGGGTTGATGCTCGACATCTCGGCGAACACCGGGATCGGTTGTGGACGTGCGGCAGCCATGTCGCACAATGCACGACCACCTTTCAACGAACCGGTAAAGCCTACCGCCTGAATCGCCGGATGCTTGACCAGCGCTTCGCCGACCCCGCCGCCGTAGATCATGTTGAACACGCCGGCCGGCATCCCGGTTTTTTCTGCGGCGCGAATGATCGCGTCGGCCACCCGTTCAGCGGTGGCCATGTGACCGCTGTGGGCCTTGAACACCACCGGGCAACCGGCGGCCAATGCTGAAGCGGTGTCTCCGCCCGCCGTAGAGAACGCCAGCGGAAAGTTGCTCGCACCAAACACCGCGACCGGCCCGAGGCCGATGCGGTATTGGCGCAGGTCCGGACGCGGCAACGGTTGGCGCTCCGGCAGTGCCTGATCAATCCGCGCCCCATAGAAATCACCGCGACGCAGCACTTTGGCGAACAGGCGCATCTGGCCACTGGTGCGACCGCGTTCGCCTTGAATGCGTGCCGCTGGCAGCGCGGTTTCGCGGCAGACCAGCGCTACAAAGTCATCACCCAGCGCGTCCAGTTCATCGGCAATCGCGTCGAGAAATTGCGCCCGGCGTTCGGCACTCAGGCTGCGATAGGCCGGGTAGGCGGCAGCGGCAGCCTTGGCGGCGGCATCGACTTCTTCGAGGGTGGCCTGGTGGAAACTGTAAGGCAGGTTTTCGCCCGTGTTGGCATCAACGCTTTTGACGATGATTTCGCCGGCAGCGCTGCGCTGACCGCCGATGTAGTTGTGACCAAGAATCTGGATCATGCCTATCTCCTTAAAGGGTGCCAACGGTGCCGGGCTCGAACGCCGCTTCAACCGGTGCAATACCGTTGATCAACGGAGCACCGAACTGGGCCTGACTGATCTCGAACACGTCACCCGGCCGGGTGCGAATGCCGTCAGCAAAGGACAGGGTCGCGGTACCGAAGAAGTGAATGTGCACATCGCCCGGGCGCAGGAACTGGCTGTACTTGAAATGGTGGTACTCGAGGTTTTCCAGGCTGTGGCACATGTTGGCCTCGCCACTGAGAAACTCGTTCTGCCACAGCACTTCACCGTCACGCAGGATGCGGCTGGTGCCTGCCAGATGCTCCGGCAATTCACCGACCCGAAGTTCCGGGCCGTAACTGCAACTGCGCAATTTCGAGTGCGCCAGGTACAGGTAATTTTTGCGCTCCATGACGTGATCGGAGAACTCGTTGCCCACGGCAAAACCGAGGCGATACGGTTTGCTGTCGTGGCCGATGACGTAGAGACCGCTGAGCTCCGGCTCCTCCCCCGCGTCTTCGGCAAACGGTGGCAGCGGGAACGGTTGGCCCGGACGCACGACGATGCTGCCGTCGCCCTTGTAGAACCATTCCGGTTGTACGCCGGCCTGCCCCGCCGTCGGTTTGCCGCCCTCCACGCCCCATTTGAAGATGCGCATGGTGTCGGTCATCGCCGCTTCGTCACCGATTTGCTGATGCATCTTGTCCCGCGCCGACGCACTGCCCAGATGGGTCAGGCCCGTACCGCTGACCAGCATGTGCGCCGGGTCCGGGTGATCCAGCGGTGGCAGGATGCGCAACGTGGCCAACAGTTCTGCATAGTCATGGCTGATGCCCAGGCCCAGGGTTTTCACCTGTTGCTCAAGATTGACGCCCGCCTCGATCGCGGCCAACGCCAGATCGCGAACCGTGCGTGCTTCCTGCACTTCGCGCACCAGACCGTCTTCGACCACGCCCACCCGGCGCTCGCCGTTACTCAATTCGAACTGAACTAAACGCATGATTTTCTCCTGTAAACAAAATTCGAAAACACCGTCGATCAAGTGTGGGAGCGGGCTTGCTCGCGAAAGCGCTGTGTCAGCCAACATCAATGTTGAATGGAAGACCGCATTCGCGAGCAAGCCCGCTCCCACAGGGGATTTTTGTGATGGCTCAGGTGCGGGTAGCGCCACGGGCGCTGGCAGCGAACTGGTCGGCCGGCAGTACGTGCTTGCGTTCCAGCAGGCGATAAACCACGCCGGTCAACACCAGCCCGAACACCATCACACCGGACAAGAAGTACAGGCCCGAAGCCAGGTTGCCGGTGTATTCCTTGAGCGCGCCGATCACGAACGGACCGATGTAACCGCCGAGGTTGCCCACCGAGTTGATCAAGGCGATCCCGGCCGCCGCACTGACGCCGGCAAAGAAGCGGCCCGGCAAGGTCCAGAACACCGCGGTGCAGGAAAACAGCGCGAAGGCCACCAGGCACAACGCCGCCAGTTGCAGCACCGGCACCGTTAGCCACGCGCTGAGGAACAGGCCGATGGCACCCAACACGTAAAGCACTGCCAAGTGGCCGTAGCGATCATTCAAGCGGTCGGAACTGCGCGGAATGATCAACAAACCGATGATCCCGAAGATGTACGGCACCGACGACACGAAACCAGTGACCAGGTCCGTGCCACCGAACTGCTTGATCAGAGTCGGCAACCACAAACCCAGGCCGTAGATGCTCAAGGTCACCGGCAGATAGAACAGCGCCAGCAGCAAGACACGTTTGTCCTTGAGGGCGTGCAACGGATTACCGTGGCGGGTCTGGCCGTACTCCTCAAGATCCTTCTTCAGTTCGCCGGTCAGCCAGTCCTTTTCGGCCTGGTCCATCCACTTCACCTGTTTCGGACCATCCGGCAGCCAGCGCAGCACCGGCCAGGTCAACAGGATCGCCGGGGCGCCGATGACGATGAACAGCCACTGCCAGCCATGCAGGCCGAGAACGCCGTCCATGCCAAGCAGAACGCCGGACACCGGGCCAGTGATCAACATGGCGATGGGTTGGGAAAGGATGAACAACCCGAGGATCTTGCCGCGATGGCGCACCGGGAACCACTGGGTGATGTAGTAGAGAACGCCCGGAAAGAACCCGGCTTCCGCCGCGCCGAGCAGAAAGCGCATCACATAGAAACTGTGCGGCCCCTGGACGAAGGCCATGCCGATGGTGATGGCGCCCCAGGTGACCATGATCCGCGCGAACCAGCGCCGCGCGCCAAAGCGTTCGAGCATCAGGTTGCTGGGGATTTCCAGCAGGAAATAGCCAATGAAAAACAGCCCGGCACCCAGCCCGTAAGCGGCGTCACCGATGCCGAGGTCGGCGCCCATGTGCAATTTGGCGAAGCCTACGGCGGAGCGATCCACATAGGCGATCAGGTACAGCAGGATCAGGAAGGGAATCAGTTTCAGCGTGATGCGACGAATAAGCCGCAGTTCCTGGCTCATGAGATCGGTCTCCGATTGTTGTTGTTATAGAACCTCGGGGGACGCCTCTCGCGGAAAACCGCCAGGGCAATCCCTCCGTTGAAACGGACTATATAGTAATACTATTTATGCAACAACACTTCCAAACGGCCGAATTTGCGCCTATGTTACGCATCAGTCCGAACAATATAGTCATACAATAAGAGAACCGATCATGTCTGATAAGAAACCCACCCTGCGCTCCGCCCAATGGTTTGGCACTGCCGACAAGAACGGCTTCATGTACCGCAGCTGGATGAAGAATCAGGGCATCGCCGACCACCAGTTCCACGGCAAGCCGATCATCGGCATCTGCAACACCTGGTCGGAACTGACCCCGTGCAACGCGCATTTCCGCCAGATTGCGGAGCACGTCAAACGTGGGGTGATCGAGGCCGGGGGCTTTCCCGTGGAATTCCCGGTGTTCTCCAACGGCGAGTCGAACCTGCGTCCAACCGCCATGCTCACCCGCAACCTGGCGAGCATGGACGTCGAAGAAGCGATTCGCGGCAACCCGATTGACGGTGTTGTGCTGCTGACCGGTTGCGACAAAACCACCCCGGCGTTGTTGATGGGCGCGGCCAGTTGCGACGTGCCGGCGATCGTCGTCACCGGCGGGCCGATGCTCAACGGCAAGCACAAAGGTCAGGACATTGGTTCGGGCACCGTGGTCTGGCAGCTCAGCGAACAAGTGAAAGCCGGCACCATCACCATCGACGATTTCCTTGCGGCCGAGGGTGGCATGTCCCGCTCGGCCGGTACGTGCAACACCATGGGCACCGCGTCGACCATGGCCTGCATGGCCGAAGCCCTCGGCACTTCCCTGCCCCACAACGCGGCGATTCCTGCCGTCGATGCGCGTCGTTATGTGCTGGCGCACATGTCCGGCATGCGCGCGGTGGAGATGGTTCGCGAAGATTTGAAGCTGTCGAAAATCCTCACCAAAGAGGCCTTCGAAAACGCCATTCGGGTGAACGCTGCGATCGGTGGTTCAACCAACGCCGTGATCCATTTGAAAGCCATTGCCGGGCGCATCGGCGTGGAGCTGGACCTGGATGACTGGACCCGCATCGGTCGCGGCATGCCGACCATCGTCGACCTGCAACCGTCCGGACGTTTCCTGATGGAAGAGTTCTACTACGCCGGCGGCCTGCCAGCGGTGCTGCGTCGTCTGGGTGAAGCCAACCTGATTCCGAATCCGAATGCCCTGACCGTCAACGGCAAGACCCTCGGCGAGAACACTAAAGACGCGCCGATCTACGGCCAGGACGAAGTGATCCGCACCCTCGACAACCCGATCCGCGCCGACGGCGGCATCTGCGTGTTGCGCGGCAACCTGGCGCCACTCGGTGCGGTGCTCAAGCCTTCAGCCGCCAGCGCCGAACTGATGCAACATCGCGGCCGTGCGGTGGTGTTCGAGAACTTCGACATGTACAAGGCACGGATCAACGATCCGGAGCTGGAGGTAGATGCCAACTCGATTCTGGTGATGAAGAACTGCGGTCCGAAGGGTTATCCGGGCATGGCCGAAGTCGGCAACATGGGCTTGCCGGCCAAGTTGCTCGCTCAGGGCGTGACGGACATGGTGCGCATTTCCGATGCGCGCATGAGTGGCACGGCGTACGGCACTGTCGTTCTGCACGTAGCCCCGGAAGCGGCCGCTGGCGGACCTTTGGCGACGGTGAAGGAAGGTGACTGGATCGAACTCGACTGCGCCAACGGTCGTCTGCACCTGGACATTCCCGACGCCGAACTGGCGGCGCGCATGGCTGATCTGCAGCCACCGCAGCAATTGATCGTGGGTGGTTATCGTCAGTTGTACATTGATCATGTGCTGCAGGCGGATCAGGGTTGCGATTTCGACTTCCTGGTCGGTTGCCGTGGTTCTGAAGTACCGCGCCACTCTCACTAACACCGACAGCTCTGCATTCACAGCAAAAACCTGTGGCGAGGGAGCTTGCTCCCGCTCGGCTGTGTAACAGTCGTAAATCAGTCACCGCGATATTTCTGACACATCGCGATAACCGGTATTGGGGCCGCTTCGCAGCCCAGCGGGAGCAAGCTCCCTCGCCACAGAGCACTCGACGACTTCACATCTGATGATTGCCCGCCGCGCCTGTTATCATGCGCGGCACCCCAACCCCACAGGATCGCGCCGCTCCCCATGGATTACCGCAAACCCTCCGACCGCAAAAGCATGCACTCGCGCATCGTCCAGGAACTGGGCATGCAGATCGTTTCCGGGCGCTTCAAGCCGTGTGACAAGCTGCCCGCCGAAGCCCTGTTGTGCGAGGAGTACGCGGTCAGCCGTCCAGTCCTGCGCGAAGCCACCCGGGTATTGGTCGCCAAGGGTCTGGTGTATTCCCGTCCGCGAGTGGGCACGGTGGTCAAGCAGCGCAAGGAATGGCACATGCTCGATCCGGATGTGCTGCACTGGCTGATGCAAAGCAGCCCGCAAAATGAATTTTTCGATTTGCTGACCAGCGTACGCAGCATCATTGAACCCGCAGCGGCCGCCCTCGCTGCGCAGTTCGCCACGGACGCTGACATCGCCTCGATCGGTGAAGCCTACCAACGTATGGAAGCGGCGCCGACGCCGGAAGCGCTGCTGCAACCGGACCTGGATTTCCATAGCCGGATTGCCGATGCGACTCATAACGACTTGCTGGCCAACCTGTGCAACATGCTGTCGGTGGCAATTGCCGAAGCCTTGAAGCATTCCAACCAGCGACCGAATCTGCATGAACTGGCCTTGCCACGGCATAAGGCGATTCTGACGGCTATCGAGAATCGTGATGCGTTGGGCGCGCGGCATGCCACGTTGGTGCAGTTGGATGATGCGCGTAGTGCGTTGAATGCGGTGCTGGGTACCGATCCCTCATAATCATCACAAATCCAATGTGGGAGCGGGCTTGCTCGCGAAGGCGGAGTGTCAGGCAACATCAATGCTGAATGTACAACCGCATTCGCGAGCAAGCCCGCTCCCACATTGGGTTTGTGTCGAATTTGAGATGTAAAAAAGCCGCAACCATGGTTGCGGCTTTTTTATTTCAGGCTGGGATCAGTGAGCGAACAACGAGTTGCCCTTCTGCCCCGCCAGTTTCTCCGGCTTGATCAAGAACCGCGCCAGTGCTGGCAATAGCCACAGTGCGCCGAACATGTTCCAGAGCAGCATGAAGGTCAGCATCAGGCCCATGTCGGCCTGGAACTTGATGGCCGAGAAGATCCAGGTGCACACGCCAATCGCCAGGCACAGTCCGGTGAACAACACAGCTTTACCGGTGGATTTCAGCGTCTGGTAATAGGCTTCCTGCAACGGAAGACCGGCACGCAGGAAGCTTTCCAGACGGCTGTAGATGTAGATCCCGTAGTCCACGCCAATCCCCACCCCGAGCGCCACGACCGGCAGGGTCGCGACTTTCACGCCGATGCCCATGAAGGCCATCAGGGCGTTGCCGAGTACCGAAGTCAGTACCAGCGGCAGCACGATGCACAACGTCGCTGCCCAGGAACGGAAGGTGATCATGCACATGGTCGCGACGCAGATGTACACCAGGATCAGGATGGTCAGCTCGGATTCCTTGATCACCTCGTTGGTGGCGGCCTCGATCCCGGCGTTACCGGCGGCGAGGATGAATTCCAGGCCTTCCTTGTTGTTCTCCTTGGCGAAGTCCTGCACCGCGTGCACGGCGCGATCCAGCGTGGCGGCCTTGTGGTCGTTGAGGAACACCAGCACCGGCGCCAGGGAGCAACTGTTGTTGTACAGGCCATCAGCCCGGGCGATCGAGTTGTTCAGCACGTCCGGGTTACGCGACAGGGTTTCCCATTTCAGGTTGCCCTCGTTCATGCCCTTGATCATCTGCTTGGACACGGTCACCAGCGAGATCGCCGACTGCACGCCTTCGGTGTTCTGCATCTTCCACATCAGCTCGTCGATCGGCGCCATGGCTTCGTAGCGCGAGCAGCCTTCGGACTTGGTCTTGACCATCACCACCAACACGTCGGAACTGGTGGAGTAATTGCTGATGATGAAGTTGTTGTCCTTGTTGTAGCGCGAGTCCGGACGCAGTTCCGGAGCGCCCTGATCCAGGTCACCGATTTTCAGGTTCTGGCTATACCAGAGGCCGCCGCTGAAGGCCAACAAGGCCAAAACAATCGACACCGGCGCCACTTTCGGGCTGGCAAAATTCGACAGCAGACGCCAGAACGGGTGTTCGCGGTGCGCGTCTTTCTTGCTGCGTTCGACGGCGCGTTTGCTGATGCCGACGTAGGAAATCGCCACCGGCAGCAGGATCAGGTTGGTGAACACGATCACCGCCACGCCGATGGAGGCGCCGATGGCCAGTTCACGAATCACGCCGATATCAATGATCAGCAGCGTAATGAAACCCACCGCATCCGCGAGGATCGCAATCATCCCCGGCAGGAACAGCTGACGGAACGTGCGTCGCGCTGCAGTCAGTGCGTTGTCCGCCTCGCTGGACTGCAAGGCAATCCCGTTGATCTTCTGCACACCGTGGGAAATACCAATGGCGAAGATCAGGAACGGCACCAGCATCGAGTAGGGATCGAGCCCGAAACCAAAGAAGTGCATCAAACCGAGCTGCCAGACCACCGCCACCAGCGTCGTACTCAACACCGCCACGGTGCTGCGCATGCAGTTGGTGAACCAGTAGAGCAGGATCAACGTGATGATGAAGGCGACACCGAAGAACATCACCACCATGACCAGGCCATCGATCAGGTCGCCGACTTTCTTGGCGAAACCGACGATGTGGATCTGCACGTTGGGGTTCTGGGCTTCGAACTTGTTGCGGATCTTGTCTTCGAGTTCGTGAGAGAACTTGCGGTAATCCAGCGCCAGCAACTTGCCCTGGTCCTGCGGGTCCGGGTAGGACTCCAGCAGCGGGATATCGACAATGCTCGACTTGAAGTCGTTGGCCACCAGACGCCCGACCTGACCGGACTTGAGCACGTTGTTGCGCAACAGGTCGAGGCTTTGCTGGGAGCCGTTGTAGCTCTGCGGGATCACTTCACCACCGGCGAAGCCCTCCTCCGTCACTTCGGTCCAGCGTACGCTCGGGCTCCACAGAGACTTGAGGCCGGAACGGTCAACACCGGAAATGTAGAACACCTCGTCATTGATCTGACGCAGAGTCTCCATGTACTCCTTGGAGAAGATGTCGCCATCAGTGGCTTCCACCGAGATGCGCACCGTGTTGCCCAGGTTCGCCAGATCGTTGCGATGCTCCATCATCTTTTGAATGAACGGATGCTCGAGCGGGATCATTTTTTCGAAACTGGTGGACGGCCGGATCAGCGTCGCCTGCCAGAACAGGAAAATACTGACCAGCAGACAGATGACGATCACTGCCGGGCGGTTGTTGAAAATCAGGCGTTCGAGAAACGTCGCCTTGTCATGATGATGAGTGCTCAAGGATGTCATAGACCCGCCTTCTTATTATTTGCCCGGCTCATTTGGACGACCCGTTTTTTCCATTTTCTGCACCGGCGCCGGTTGGCGAGGTGACGCGAACGCCGCCCTGTCCTGCCAGAATCAGATTGCCGTTGCCCGCTGCGGTGACTGCCGAAACGGAAATGCGATCCGGACGGTTGAACACGCTGAAGGTTTCGCCGTTGTCGTCGCTGCGGATCACCGAGCCACCGTTGCCGACGATCACGATGGAACCGTCGTCGAGCAGCGTCGCGCCGGACAGACCGAACTCCAGCGCACCGCGAGCGGCCTTGAGTTCAACCGGCTCCCAGGTCGTGCCGAAATCGGTGGAGCGAAACAGATTGCCCCGCAGCCCGTAGGCCAGCAGCGTGTTGGCCTGAGCGGTGCCGATCACGCCAAACAGTGAGCCTTCGTATGGGCCTTCAAGCTTCTCCCATGTCTGGCCCCAATCGGCGGAGCGGAACATGCTGCCCTGCTCACCGACGATGAACAGCCCGGAATCCTTCACCGCTGCAATGGCGTTGAGGTGGTACTGGTCTTCGTTGTCGAGGCGATCGCTGACATCTTCCCAGTTCTTGCCACCGTCGGTGGTGGCCATCAACGCGCCGTAAGCACCCACGGCAAAGCCGCTGTTGACGTCCTGGAACCAGACGTCGAGCAGCGGCGATTCGCGTTTCAGATCTTCGAATTGCTTGGTCCAGGTGACGCCGCCGTCCTCGCTTGCAAGGATCTGCGCGTCATGGCCGACGGCCCAACCGTGTTTGTCGTCGACGAAATACACCGACGTCAGCAGTTGCCGCGTCGGCACCTTGGCTTGGGTCCAGGTCGCGCCCTGATCATCGGAATACAAAATGTGCCCGCGATCCCCGACCGCCACCAGGCGCTTGCCGGCATGCACGACGTCGAGCATCAGGCTCTTGCTGGCTTTGGCAGATTCAACGGAATAGACAATGTCGGATGCTGGCGCAGCAGAGGCCAGCACAGGTGCCGACAGCACGGCACAGCCCAACAGCGAGAGCGCTGTAGCCAGCAACGCGAATTTGCGTAATGCCGGCGGGCGGCAGATACCCACACCCATGACAGGCTCACTCATAGACCTTCCCCCATTATTATTGTTAGGTCATTCAACCTTTCTGGGCGCCATAAGGGTGTTCTTTGCGATTGCCTTTTCTGGAGCATAGTCCTGAAATACGCAATCTAGAGCCCCTTCGGAAGCTGGCTTATCCTATCGGGGTTTGGAAAGGTCTGACAATCGACGCCACGTTATGTTTTGTTAACCTGGGCGGTTTGCGCATTTGCTGAATGATTTGATATCAGGTGGGGTGATTGGGTTTTGTTGGTCGGTGTGTATATCCGTTACTGCGGCTAAGGCTGCTGGCGGTTTCGCTCTTACAGCGACTCACTTTTCCAGACGCCGAAAAGTAAGCAAAAGGCTTCGCCCCGGCGTACGGCGCCTCGCTAAAGCTCCGCGTTCCCTCGCTCCGGTATCCATCAGGGGGCATCGCCTACGGTCTGCTTCGCGACGACCTCCTCTCGATGTGTGCGGCTGCGCCGCACGGCGCTACGCGCCTAACCCCCTGATGAACACCTACGCTCGGCCTGCCGAAGGGGCGAGAGATCAAAAGCAGAATCAAGATCTAAAGCCACAGCCACAGCAAGATCAAAAGATCGCAGCCTCGTTTCACTCGACAGCTCCTATAGGGGATGGGTGTACACCCGCTTCTCACCACTCAACAGGCCGAGCGTTAGCTCGCCTGCAAGCTTTTGATCTTGATCCACCCGCCCCTTCGGGAGGCTGAGTGGAGGTGTTCATCCGGGGAGTGGCGCGTAGCGCCGTTCGACGCAGTCGAACACGCTGCATGTAGGTCGTAGCGAAGCAGACCGGAGGGCAGTGTCCCCGGATGGATACCGGAACGAAGGAACGCCGAGCCTTAGCGAGGGGCCGGACGCTCGGGGCGAGCCTTTTTTTGCTTACTTTTTTGAGGCGTTTGTCAAAAAAGTGAGTCGCCGTAAGGGCCAGCCCTTTCAAGGTCTTTTGACTTTAGCGGCCTTGAGCACCCGATCCGTCGACACGTGGGCATTCGCGGCTTTGCCTTCAAGCCACTCCTTTGGTTTGGGCACCTTCGGACCTCGTTTGCTCTTGACGACCGCTTTGGGCTGGATGTTTCGAGCGAGTGCAAGCAGGTACTGAGCCAGCCCTCCTGCGGGGATCGGAATGGATGAGTGCTCTGCTGGCAGAGCTATTTGCATACCCTCGTAAC
>NZ_JAGYGJ010000075.1:0-19235 GCF_019947405.1 Pseudomonas sp. GL-B-26
CCCCAACCCCAATCCCAAAAACTTCTCGGGCGAACATCATTCCCATCGTCGTCCGCTTGTAAGAACCGCTTTACAACGGCACTCTCTAACGACAAAGCACACCCGGATTTTCGCTGGAGAACTGCTGATGACCGATATTGATGCACGCTTGCGCGAGGACGTTCACCTGTTGGGTGAGCTGTTGGGCAACACCATTCGTGAACAGTACGGGGACGGTTTTCTCGACAAGATCGAGCAGATCCGCAAAGGCGCCAAGGCCGACCGTCGCGGTTCAATGGACGCTGAACTGAGCGCCAGCCTCAACCAATTGAGCGAAGAAGAGTTGCTGCCGGTGGCGCGGGCGTTCAACCAGTTTCTCAACCTGGCCAATATCGCCGAGCAATATCAGCTGATTCACCGACGCGAAGAGTCACAGCCTGCGCCGTTCGAAGCGCGGGTACTGCCGGAACTGCTCGCCCGCCTGAGTGCTGAAGGTCATGGCGCTGAATCCCTGGCCCGGCAACTGGGACGGCTGGAGATCGAACTGGTCCTCACCGCGCACCCGACCGAAGTGGCGCGCCGCACGCTGATCCAGAAATACGACGCGATTGCCGCACAACTGGCGGCCCAGGACCATCGCGACCTGACCACTGCCGAACGCGAGCAGATCCACACGAAGTTGCAGCGCCTGATCGCCGAAGCCTGGCACACCGAAGAAATCCGCCGCACCCGCCCAACCCCGGTGGATGAAGCCAAGTGGGGCTTCGCGGTGATCGAACATTCGTTGTGGCAGGCGATCCCCAACTATTTGCGCAAGGCCGATAAAGCCCTGCATGACGCCACTGGCCTGCACCTCCCGCTGGAGGCCGCACCGATTCGCTTTGCCTCGTGGATGGGCGGCGACCGGGATGGCAACCCCAACGTGACTGCTGCCGTGACCCGTGAAGTCTTGCTGCTGGCGCGGTGGATGGCTGCGGACTTGTACCTGCGCGATGTCGATCACCTGGCGGCTGAGTTGTCGATGCAGCAGGCCAGCGACGACTTGAAGGCCAAGGCCGGGGACAGCGCCGAACCTTACCGTGCGGTGCTTAAACAGCTGCGTGAACGCCTGCGCGCGACACGTAACTGGGCTCACGCCGCTTTGACGACGACCACGCCGGCACCCGCCGATGTGTTGCAAAACAATCGCGAGCTGCTCGATCCGCTGGAGCTGTGCTACCACTCGCTGCATGAGTGCGGCATGGGCGTGATCGCTGATGGGCCGCTACTTGATTGCCTGCACCGGGCGGTGACGTTCGGGCTGTTCCTGGTGCGGCTCGATGTGCGTCAGGATTCGACGCGACATACCGCGGCCATGACCGAGATCACCGATTACCTGGGCCTTGGGCGGTACGAGGACTGGAGCGAGGAAGAGCGTATCGCCTTCCTGATGCGCGAACTGAACAACCGTCGGCCGTTGTTGCCGGCGTACTTCAAGCCATCGGCGGACACCGCCGAAGTGTTGGCGACCTGCCGGGAAATCGCTGCCGCACCGGGCGCATCGCTCGGTTCTTATGTGATCTCCATGGCCGGCGCCGCTTCCGACGTGCTGGCCGTGCAACTGCTGCTCAAAGAATCTGGCGTGTTGCGGCCGATGCGTGTGGTGCCGCTGTTCGAAACCCTTGCCGACCTCGACAACGCCGGCCCGGTGATTGAAAAACTGTTGCTGCTGCCCGGTTATCGCTCGCGCCTGCAAGGGCCGCAGGAAGTGATGATCGGCTACTCCGACTCGGCCAAGGACGCCGGCACGACGGCAGCGGCCTGGGCGCAGTATCGGGCGCAGGAGCGCTTGGTCGACATCTGCCGCGAGCAGCAAGTGGAACTGCTGTTGTTTCACGGTCGCGGTGGCACCGTGGGACGCGGCGGCGGCCCGGCACACGCGGCGATTCTGTCGCAGCCGCCGGGTTCGGTGGCGGGGCGTTTCCGTACCACCGAGCAGGGGGAAATGATTCGTTTCAAATTCGGCCTGCCGGACATCGCCGAACAAAACCTCAATCTGTACCTGGCGGCGGTGCTGGAAGCGACCTTGCTGCCGCCACCGCCACCAGAGCCAGCCTGGCGCCATCTGATGGACGAATTGGCTGCTGACGGTGTTAGCGCTTATCGCGCCGTGGTGCGGGAAAACCCGCAGTTCGTAGAGTATTTCCGCCAGTCCACGCCGGAGCAGGAACTGGGACGCTTGCCGCTGGGCAGTCGCCCGGCCAAGCGCCGCGCCGGCGGGATTGAAAGCCTGCGGGCGATCCCGTGGATCTTCGGCTGGACCCAGACGCGGCTGATGTTGCCGGCATGGCTCGGCTGGGAAGCGGCGTTGAGCAAGGCGCTGGAGCGCGGCGAAGGTGAGCTGCTGGGGCAGATGCGCGAGCAGTGGCCATTCTTCCGCACGCGCATCGATATGCTGGAAATGGTATTGGCCAAGGCCGATGCCGATATCGCTCTGTCTTACGATGAGCGTTTGGTCGAGCCGGATCTGCTCCCTTTGGGTGCGCATTTACGCGACCTATTGTCGCAGGCTTGCTCGGTGGTCCTGGGGTTGACCGGTCAGTCGCAGCTACTGGCACATAGCCCAGCCACGCTTGAATTCATCCGCTTGCGCAACACTTACCTTGACCCTCTTCATCTATTGCAGGCTGAGTTGTTGGCGCGTTCGCGACAACAGGAAGTGGCGCAGGGCAGCCCGGTAGAACAGGCGCTGCTGGTGTCTGTGGCGGGGATTGCCGCCGGTTTGCGTAATACCGGCTAAGGTTTTCGTCGTGGGGCAAGGCACTCGGCGCGAGCGTCGGGTGCCTGTGGGCGAGGGCTTGAAAAGTGCTGCCAGGCGACAGTTAGTGATGGGGTTGCGACTAGGGTTACCCCGACGAAAGGCCACATCAGGCGTGGGTTTCTCCGACTTTCGGCGGCTTGTGTGCGTAGGATCTGCTGTGTATCTTGATCAGCCTTTGACCGTTTGGGCGGTCACGACCCTTATTTTGAGATTGGCCCCACGAGGCGAATCTGACGTTATCTATATAAAAAATTGAGGAGCACATCGATGCGCGTCATTCTGCTGGGAGCTCCCGGGGCCGGTAAAGGTACTCAGGCTAAGTTCATCACCGAGAAATTCGGCATTCCGCAAATCTCCACCGGCGACATGCTGCGTGCCGCGGTCAAGGCTGGCACCGAGCTGGGCCTGATCGCCAAGAGCGTCATGGACAGCGGTGGTCTGGTTTCCGATGACTTGATCATCAATCTGGTCAAGGAACGCATCAGCCAGGCCGATTGCGCCAACGGTTTCCTGTTCGACGGTTTCCCGCGCACCATTCCTCAGGCTGAAGCCCTGGTGAAGGCCGGCGTCGAGCTGGACCACGTGTTGGAAATCGACGTTAAAGACGAAGACATCGTTCAGCGTATCGCTGGCCGTCGTGTTCACGAGGCCAGCGGCCGCGTGTACCACATCGTCTACAACCCGCCAAAAATTGCCGGTAAAGACGACATCACCGGCGACGAGCTGGTGCAGCGCAAAGACGACACTGAAGAAACCGTGCGTCATCGCCTGTCGGTCTACCACGCCCAGACCGAGCCTCTGGTGAAGTTTTACCAGGAGCTGTCCGCCGCTCAAGGCAAACCGAAGTACAGCCACGTCGAAGGTGTTGGCTCGGTTGAAGCGATCACCGGCAAAGTGCTTGAAGCACTGAGCTAAAAAAACGCTTCATCTTCTACGGCCCGCTTGCGGGCCGTAGTTGTTTATACTGGCGCACTTTTTCTGACCTCTCTTACGGAAACATCGATGAGCACCTTGCTGGCCCTGGACACCGCGACTGAAGCTTGCTCCGTTGCCTTGCTGCATGACGGTAAAGTCACGAGCCATTACGAGGTGATCCCGCGCCTGCATGCACAAAAGCTGTTGCCGATGATTCAGCAACTGCTGGCGGATGCCGGGACCACCCTGCAAGCGGTCGATGCAATCGCTTTCGGACGTGGTCCGGGTGCTTTCACCGGCGTGCGGATCGCCATCGGCGTGGTGCAGGGGCTGGCGTTTGCGCTGGACCGTCCGGTGTTGCCGGTGTCGAACCTGGCCGTGTTGGCGCAGCGGGCCTATCGCGAACATGGCGTGAGCCAGGTTGCGGCTGCCATCGATGCGCGCATGGACGAAGTGTATTGGGGTTGCTACCGCGAAACGGCGGGGGAGATGCGGTTGGTCGGCAATGAAGCGGTGCTGCCGCCGGAAGTGGCCGAGTTGCCGGCTGACGCCCGCGGTGAGTGGTTTGGCGCCGGCACTGGCTGGGGTTATGCCGAGCGAATCGCCGTCAGCCTGACCGGTCAGGATGCGGGCATGCTGCCTCACGCTGAAGACCTGCTGACCTTGGCGCGTTTTGCCTGGGCGCGTGGCGAGGCGATCGTGGCTGATGAGGCTCAGCCGGTGTACTTGCGCGATAAAGTGGCGACACCCAAGGCGCGATAATTCACGCGTTTTTTTGTGGCGAGGGAGCTTGCTCCCGTTCGGCTGCGAAGCAGTCGTAAACCTACCAGCGCGGTGTGCCAGATGAAGTTTGGGGCCGCTTCGCAGCCCAGCGGGAGCAAGCTCCCTCGCCACAATGTGCACCAACGCAGCCAATCGTCGTTTTATGCTCTCCGCTTTTAAACCTTTTCCATTTTCTGTGTTCTAGTTATCACTCGGCGGTTTGCGAAGCGCACTATGCGCCACTAAACTGCCATCATTGATACCGGACATGTACTCATGCGTATAGACGGCGTTCCCTCTCAGTCCTACCCCATCAAACGCAAGCCTCGCAAAGGGCCTGTGGCGGATGACGACTACGTTGATATCGACGGCGAGCTGGAAATTCCAACCGAAGAGCAAATGGCTGCCCGCGCTGCCAAGGCCTCTGCGCAACGCTTGAGCAATCTCCCCGCCCGTCAACAAGACATGCTTTATCACCGTGCCATGAGCAGCAGTGTCGCGAAGGCCCTGGCCAGCTACCTGAGCACCGCCGGTTTTGTCGATTGGGATTCGGATGTGCTGGGCCTCGACCTGTACATCTGATGCAGCTGCCTTACTACCTGGGCTGTCCATCCTGGAGTGAAAACGCCTGGCGCGATTATCTTTATCCGCAAGACGCAAAACCCGCCGAATTTCTGAGTCTCTACTCCCAAGTGTTCAACGCCGTGGAAGGCAATACGACCTTCTATGCGAGCCCGGCTGCGACCACCGTGCAGCGTTGGGCCGAGACCATGCCCGAACACTTTCGCTTCACAGCCAAGTTCCCCGGAGACATCAGCCACAGCGGTGACCTGCGCGAACAATTGACCGCGGCCGAAACCTTCCTGCAATTGCTCAGCCCCCTGGGTGAACGGGTTTCACCGCTGTGGCTGCAACTGTCGAAAAGCTTTACGCCGCAGCGACTGTCGGAGCTTGCAGGTTTTATTGATGCAGTGGACCGACCTCTGGCGGTTGAAGTGCGGCATGACGAGTTCTTCGCCAAGGGCGATGCCGAGCGAATGCTTAATCGTCTGCTACTGGATCGCGGTGTCGAGCGTATCTGCCTCGATCCCCGCGCGCTGTTCAGTTGCACATCGACCGATCTTTCTGTGCTTCACGCCCAATCGAAAAAGCCCAGGGTGCCGCCGCGTCCGGCCGCCTTCACGCAATGTCCGCAGGTACGTTTCATCGGCCATCCGCAGCTTGAGGCCAACGACCCGTTTCTGGTGCCGTGGGTCGAGAAAATCGCCGTGTGGATCGAAGAGGGCCGCACGCCCTATATCTTCCTGCACACCGCCGACAATCTGCTGGCCGCCAGACTGGCGCAACGTTTTCACGCAAAACTGATGCTGCGTTTGCCTGGCCTGCCGCCGCTGCCTGAGCTATACAGAGAGCCCGCTGCCGAGCAACTTGGCCTGCTCTGAAGCGGATTCCTTATCTTTTTCAGGAGCCTGCCAATGGATGCGCAAACCCTTCGAGCCCAAGCGTTTAAAGCACTGCACGAACGCGCGGGGGCTTTTGTCATTCCCAACCCGTGGGACGCCGGCTCGGCGAAAATGCTCGCCAGCCTTGGTTTCGAGGCGCTGGCGACCACCAGTGCCGGATACGCCTTTTCCAACGCTCGCCCCGATGGCGCGCTGACGCTGGACGACACCCTGGCAAACGTTCGGGCGATTGTCGCGGCAACGGATCTGCCCGTCGCCGTCGACCTGGAAAACGGCTTCGCTGACGATCCAGCCGAATGCGCACAGAGTATTTTGCGTGCGGCAGAGGCCGGTGCGGTCGGCGGCTCGATCGAAGATGCCACGGGCCGTGAAGAAGCGCCGATCTACTGCTTCGAGCATGCTGTCGCGCGCATTGAGGCTGCCGTGGCAGCGGCTCGCAGCTTGCCGTTTCCCTTTATGTTGACCGCTCGCGCGGAGAACTTTCTGCACGGTAATCCTGATCTCGCCGACACCATTCGCCGCTTGCAGGCGTTTGCCGAGGCGGGTGCCGACGTGCTTTATGCGCCGGGTCTGCGCAGTGCTGAAGATGTGCTGGCGGTGGTCCGCGCTGTGGCGCCGAAACCGGTCAATGTGTTGATGTCTGGCGGACTGAAACTGACGGTCGAGCAGTTGAGCGAAATGGGCGTTAAACGCATCAGCGTCGGTTCGGCACTGGCCCTGGCAGCCTATGGCGAGTTTTTCCGCGCTGCCGAAGAGATCAAAACGTCGGGCACGTTCGGCTTCACATCGCGATCCATGCCGTACGCCCAGGCCAATCAATTGTTCAAAGGCTGACGATGCGGTTTCGATGGTGTGTGTAGCTGAGGGCTACGCGGCGATGCGCAGGTTCTGCAGGACGATCGGGCGAGCCCAGCCGTTATCGAAATCGAGTTGTTTCTGTTGCTCCACCAGCTCTTCGGGCGAGAACGGCGGAAATGGCTTGTCCAGCAGATCGAGTTCGAATTCGGCGATCGGCAGGTGCAGCGGACGCGGTTGCGGCGCCGGGCCTGCTTCCGGCACAGGCTGACCTGCGGTGAGCACGATCGGGCGAACCCAGCGGCTTTCGAAGTCCTGTTGCTTCTGTTGAGCGACGATTTCTTGTGCCGGGAACGGTGGGAAAGGTTTGTCGGCCAGGTCCATTTCGAACTCGGCAATCGGCAGGAACAGTGGCTCGGGCGGGCGGACCTCGGTTTCTTTCACATCGCATTCGCGCTGGGAAATGATGTGCGCCAGCAGTTCGCTGCCAACGGTGGGTTCGACCGGGCTGTCGAGATCGACTGGTGGAAAGTTGAGAGAAGCCGGTACGACATCGCCCGACTGATCGGCCAGGGACTGGGCAAAGAAATCCTGCCACAGGTGACTGACGCCGCTCAGTGCTTGGGAGTTTCGTAGACCAAAATCGCCGTGGGGCGAGATGTAGCCTATCGATGTGCGTTGAATGTCTGACATTTCTCTCGGTCGACGCTCAGCTCTGGCAAAATGCTCGATAGTTTTGTTATCGGCCGTTTTTGCCGATCATTAATTTTTTGAGCGTGTTTTCTCATGATTGAGCAACCTGCGGCCTGCCGCATCCATGTCGAGGCTCTGGCCGCGACTTTTCAGCCACAGGCCGAACAATGGGCCGAGCGCCTGGGTTTGCCGATGCAGGTGGATGACGGTGAGTTCGCCTTGCAGGTCGGCGACCAGGGTTTGCAGCTGCAGCAACTGGGCCCGGACGCGCCGGGGCCGGTGCGGGTGGACTTTGTCGAGGGCGGTGCCGCCCATCGCCGCTTGTACGGCGGCGGTAGCGGCCAGATGATCGCCAAGGCTGTCGGGGTTGCCCAAGGCGTGCGTCCGCGCGTGCTGGATGCCACAGCGGGGCTGGGCAAAGATGCGTTCGTGCTGGCGAGCCTGGGCTGCGAGATGAGCCTGATCGAGCGTCAGCCGCTGATTGGCGCTTTGCTTGAAGATGGCCTGGCGCGCGGCGCGGAAGACTTTGACGTGGCGCCAATCGTGGCGCGGATGCGTTTGCTCAAGGGCAATTCGATCGAGGTGATGCGCAATTGGGAAGGCGAGCCGCCGCAGGTGATCTACCTCGACCCGATGTTTCCCCATCGTGAAAAAACGGCCTTGGTGAAGAAGGAAATGCGCCTGTTCCGGCCGCTGGTAGGCGATGACCCGGATGCACCTGCTCTGCTTGAAGCGGCGTTGGCGTTGGCCAGCCATCGAGTGGTGGTCAAGCGCCCGCGCAAGGCGCCGTGCATCGAAGGGCCGAAGCCGAGTCATGCGCTGGACGGGAAATCGAGCCGGTATGACATTTATCCGAAGAAAGCGCTCAAGCCCTGATACCGACTTGCTCGCGAAGGGGCCAGACCAGACAACCGAAACCTATCAGGCTGACTCTGGTCGATACGCCCGCATAAACAACGCCACCACTTCCTGCACATGGCTCTCGGCCGCATCCCCGGTCAGCGGCTCGCCACAGCCATAAAGCAGCCTGAAATTTCCCGCCCCCTTGAGCAGGCAGAAGAAGTGCTCGGCCGCATTGCGCGGTTTGTCGATGCTCAACGCGCCGCTCTGATCAACCTTGGTCAGCAACCGCTCCATACCCTGCAGCATGCGCTCAGGCCCTGCCTCGAAGAAGATCAGCGAGAGTTTCGGGTCCTGGCTGCCCAGCGTCATCATCAGCCGATGCAGGTTGACCGATTCGTCGCTGTTGATCAGCTGATGAAAGCCGCGCGCGATGTTCAACAGCACCGTTTCTACGGCAGTGCCGTCCGGCAATTCGAAAAACAGCGTCGGCAATTGCTCTTCGCACTTGGCCATCACGGCGGCGGAGAACAGCGTCTCCTTGTCGTTGAAATGGCTGTAGACCGTCAACTTCGACACACCGGCCTCGGCCGCGACGGCGTCCATGCTGGTATTCGCATAACCCTTGCTCAGAAACAGAATTTTTGCCGCATCGAGGATCGCCTGGCGCTTGGCCAGATCCTTGGGACGGCCCGGGCCGTTGGGTACTGAAAGATTGTTAGGCATATGCGCTTTTATTACTGGACTGGTGAGTTTGCTATTAATAACATACTGCTCAGTATAATTATTCCAAGCACCATTAGCGAAAGGTCCTTCACCATGTTCCGCTATGCCTTGCCCCTCGCGTTGCCAGTCAGTCTGGCGTTTTTATTGTCTGCGTGTGGTCACGAAGAGGCGCCTCAAGTCACCGTTCGCCCGGCCATGGTCGTGCAGCCAGAGCCTTCGGCCCAGGCGATGGAAAGTTTTCCCGGTGAAGTCCGTGCGCGGTTTGAGCCGGACCTGGCGTTTCGCATTGGCGGTAAAGTCAGTCGACGACTGGTCGAAGAGGGGCAGCGGGTCAAGGCCGATCAACCTCTGGCGGAACTCGATCCTCAAGACGTACGCCTGCAACTGGAAGCCACCCGTGCCCAGGTCGCCGCTGCCGAGGCCAATCTGAGCCTGGTGCGCGCCGAGCGTGATCGCTACAAGACCCTGATGGACCGTCAGATGGTCAGCCGTTCGCAGTACGACAATTCCGAAAACCTTTACCGATCCGGTGAAGCCCGCCTCAAGCAAATCAAAGCCGAATTCAACGTATCGACCAATCAGGCCAGTTACGCCGTGCTGCGTGCGCCTCAGGATGGGGTTGTGGCTAAACGCGCGGTTGAAGTCGGGCAAGTGGTGGCGGCTGGGCAAACTGTATTTACCCTTGCCACCGATGGCGAGCGCGAAGTGTTGATCAGCTTGCCGGAGCAGAGCTTTGGCCGCTTCAAGGTCGGTCAGCCAGTGTCAGTCGAACTCTGGACCCAACCCGACCAACGTTTCGCCGGGCGCATCCGTGAGCTGTCGCCCGCTGCCGATCCAAAATCGCGCACCTTTGCCGCCCGCATCGCCTTCACCGCCGGCAAGGTTCCCGCTGAACTCGGCCAGAGTGCCCGGGTGTTCGTTCAGACCTCCGATGTGGTGCCGCTGTCGGTGCCGCTTTCCGCACTGACCGCAGAAAACGGCGCGACCTACGTCTGGGTCGTCAATGCCAACAACACCCTGAAGAAAACCCCGGTGCGGGTCGGAGCCTTCGGCGAGAAAACCGTTCCGGTGCTCGAAGGCCTGAACGCCAGCGACTGGGTGGTGGCCGCTGGCGTCCATGTGCTGCTTGAAGGGCAGCAGGTGCGTCCGGTGGATCGCTCCAACCGCGTGGTCAATCTGGCGGACAAGGAGTAATCCCCGATGGGTTTCAATCTTTCCGAATGGGCACTGCGTAATCGCCAGATCGTACTGTTCCTGATGCTCTTGCTGGCCGTTGTCGGCGCACTGTCCTACACCAAACTCGGCCAAAGTGAAGACCCGCCGTTCACCTTCAAGGCCATGGTGATTCGGACCAACTGGCCGGGGGCCACGGCGCAGGAGGTGTCGCGCCAGGTCACCGAGCGCATTGAAAAGAAGCTGATGGAAACCGGCGAGTACGAACGCATCGTTTCGTTCTCCCGTCCGGGTGAATCACAAGTGACGTTCGTCGCCCGCGATTCCATGCACTCGGTGGAAATCCCGGACCTCTGGTATCAGGTTCGCAAGAAGATCGGCGACATTCGTCAGACCCTGCCACCGGGCATCCAGGGGCCATTCTTCAATGATGAGTTCGGCACAACGTTTGGCAACATCTACGCGCTGACCGGCGAAGGTTTTGATTACGCGGTACTCAAGGACTACGCCGACCGCGTGCAGATTCAGCTGCAACGGGTCAAGGATGTGGGCAAGGTCGATCTGCTCGGGTTACAGGACGAGAAGATCTGGATCGAACTCTCCAACGTCAAACTCGCCACTCTCGGTCTACCTTTGTCGGCGGTGCAGCAGGCCCTTGAAGAGCAGAACGCGGTGTCCACCGCCGGGTTCTTCGAGACCTCCAGCGAGCGATTGCAGCTACGCGTCACGGGGAATTTTCAGACGGTCGAAGAGATCAAGAGCTTCCCGATCCGCGTCGGAGATCGTACGTTCCGCATCGCCGATGTGGCGGATGTGCGTCGGGGTTTCAACGATCCGCCGGCGCCGAGCATGCGCTTCATGGCGGAAAACGCCATCGGTCTGGCCGTGGCCATGAAGGACGGTGGCGACATTCTGGTGCTGGGCAAGGCGTTGGAAATCGAGTTCGACAGGATCCAGAAAAATCTCCCTGCCGGTATGCAGCTGCGCAAGGTCTCCGACCAGCCCGCCGCCGTGAAAAGCAGTGTCGGTGAATTTGTTCAGGTGCTGGTGGAAGCGCTGGCAATCGTCCTGCTGGTGAGCTTCTTCTCCCTCGGTGTGCGCACCGGCATGGTGGTCGCGCTGGCGATTCCTTTGGTATTGGCGATGACATTCGCCTGCATGTATTACCTGGGAATCGGCCTGCACAAGATTTCCCTCGGGGCATTGGTACTGGCGCTGGGTTTGTTGGTGGATGACGCGATCATCGCCGTGGAAATGATGGCGATCAAAATGGAGCAAGGCTTCGACCGGATCACGGCGGCCAGTTACGCCTGGACCAGCACCGCATTCCCGATGCTCACCGGCACGCTGATCACCGCTGCCGGCTTCCTGCCGATTGCCACTGCGCAATCTGGCACGGGTGAATACACGCGCTCGATCTTCCAGGTGGTGACCATCGCGTTGCTGGCCTCGTGGGTTGCCGCCGTTGTGTTTGTGCCTTATCTGGGGGAAAAACTTCTGCCGGATCTGGCGAAGATTCATGCAGCCAAACATGGCACCGGCGACGGCCAGCCTGACCCTTATGGCACGCCGTTTTATCAGCGCGTCAGACGCCTGGTGGAGTGGTGTGTACGGCGGCGCAAGACGGTCATTGTCCTGACGGCCGTGTTGTTTATCGGTTCTGTCATCCTGTTTCGCTTTGTGCCGCAACAGTTCTTTCCGGCATCGGGTCGTCTGGAGTTGATGGTCGATCTGAAACTGGCGGAAGGCGCCTCGTTGAGCAACACCCGCGATGAGGTCAAACGCCTCGAAACACTGCTCAAGGATCACGCCGGTATCGACAACTATGTCGCTTACGTCGGCACCGGTTCGCCACGTTTTTACCTGCCGCTGGATCAACAACTTCCTGCAGCAAGCTTCGCGCAGTTTGTAGTCCTGGCCAAAACCATTGAGGAGCGCGAAGTCCTGCGCACCTGGCTGATCGAAGCCCTCAAGGAACAATTCCCGGCACTGCGCGCGCGAGTGACACGTCTGGAGAACGGGCCGCCAGTTGGTTATCCGATGCAGTTCCGGGTGACCGGTGAGCACATCGAGGAAGTTCGCGCGCTGGCCCGTAAAGTGGCCGCCAAGGTTCGCGAGAACCCGCATGTGGTCAACGTCCATCTGGATTGGGAGGAACCGAGCAAAGTTGTTTATCTGAACGTCGATCAGGACCGCGCCCGGGCGCTTGGCGTGAGTACCGCGAACCTGTCGAAGTTCCTGCAAAGCTCTCTGACCGGTTCCAGCGTCAGCCAGTACCGTGAAGACAACGAGTTGATCGAGATTCTGTTGCGCGGCACGTTGCACGAACGCACCGAACTGTCGCTGCTGCCAAGCCTGGCGGTGCCGACTGACAACGGTCGCAGCGTAGCGTTGTCGCAAATTGCGACCCTGGAATACGGCTTCGAAGAAGGCGTCATCTGGCACCGCAATCGCTTGCCGAACGTGACAGTCCGCGCCGACATCTATGGCAAGGAGCAACCGGCGACGCTGGTGACGCAGATCATGCCGACCCTCGATCCGATTCGCGCCGAACTGCCAGACGGGTATTTGCTGGAGGTCGGTGGCACGGTGGAAGACTCGGCTCGCGGGCAGAACTCGGTGAAGGCCGGTGTGCCGCTTTTCATCGTGGTGGTGCTGACGTTACTGATGCTGCAACTGCGCAGTTTCTCACGCACGGTAATGGTATTTCTGACGGCGCCTTTGGGTTTGATCGGTGTGACCTTGTTCCTGATGGTGTTCCGCCAGCCGTTCGGTTTCGTCGCCATGCTCGGGACGATCGCGCTGTCCGGGATGATCATGCGTAACTCGGTGATTCTGGTGGACCAGATCGAGCAGGACATCGCCGCCGGGCTCAAGCCTTGGCAGGCGATTATTGAAGCCACGGTGCGGCGTTTCCGGCCGATTGTATTGACTGCACTCGCGGCGGTGCTGGCGATGATTCCGCTATCGCGTAGCGTGTTTTTCGGTCCGATGGCGGTGGCGATCATGGGCGGGTTGATTGTGGCGACGGCGTTGACGTTGCTGTTTTTGCCGGCGCTGTATGCGGCGTGGTTCCGGATCAAGAAGGACCCGGCCTGACGTCCTACGTGTATTTCAGATCCCTCTGATATTGAGTCAGAGGGATCGGGATGCTGTACTCAAGACTCAGTTTTACGAGTTTTTGAGACAGCAATAATGAAAAAGCCACCCATTTTGAGGGGAAGGACCGACCCGGTATTCGACCTGCTGGGGAAGTCGCCCCACAAGGAACGCCTCTCGGACTACCTGGTCTTGCTCAAGCCGCTGGACGATCAGGGGCGTTATCTGCCTTTCGATGAGTTGCGCTACCGCTGGGCGCCGGGGCTGGATTCGAATCTATGCTGGGCGCTGGTGAAGAAAGCCCGGACTGCGCAGTACTCAAGTCTTTTGCCGCTGGGCGAGCCGCTTCAATGGGGCAAATTCATGCTCACGCCGTTGGCGCAGAAAGCTATTTCCGCCGTCGATCGACAAGCCACAACGGCCTCGCTGGAGTACATGACCAGTCAGATTGGCGAGCATGCGCACTTCAGCTATCTGCTTAACGATTTGATCGAAGACGAAGCCATCAGCAGCAGCCAGCTCGAAGGCGCGGCGACCACCACGCGCGTGGCCAAGGACATGCTCAAGCGTAATCGCCTGCCGCGCACGCCGGATGAGCGAATGGTGATCGGCAACTTCAAGATGATGAATTTCGCCTGGGAAAAGCGGTATGACGCCCTGAGTGTCGAACTGATTTCAGCCATGCACCGGGTGGGTGTCGAGGGCATTGATGACACGCAATATTCGCCGGGGGCGTTCAGGGGCAACGATGATGTGGTGGTACAGGACGGCGAGGGCAACACCGTGCATACACCGCCGCCCGCAGCAGGGCTGGTGTCACGATTGCGGGTGTTGTCGACGTGGATCAACCAGCCCCACAACGATCCCGATCAAGTGGATTACCTTCATCCACTGATCAAAGGCATGGCACTGCATTCTGCACTGGGCTATGAGCATTTCACCGAGGCTTGTCGGAAAAGTCTGGCGTATGCCGAGTGTTAGAGAAGCGGAAGATGGGGCGTGAGTGGGTAATGCCGATCAGTTAAGGATTTGAGCACCGCTATCCTTGTGGGAGCAAGCTCGCTCCCACAGGTTCTGCGCCTTAACTGATCAGCGGGAGAGAGTATTAGAGGGTGCCAAACACCTTCTTCGCCAAACTGGTCGCTGCCGCCGCAGGATTCTGGCGGATGGCTTCTTCCTGTTTACCAATCATCTCGAACAGACCGTTCAATGCCTGCTCGGTCACGTAGCTTTCGATATTGGCGCTCTTCGCATCCACCATACCCATCGTCGCGGCTTGCCCGGCGAACGAGTTGTACTGCTTGGCCAGGCCTACCTGATCGGTGGCTTGCTTGACGATTGGCAGGAACTTGACGCGGATCTGTTCGCGGCTGGTTTTGCTCAGGTACTGCGTGGCCGAGTCATTGCCGCCGCTGAGGATGCCCTTGGCATCTTCCACACTCATCTTTTTCACCGCATCCACCAGGATTGGCTGGGCCTGGGTCACGGCGGTTTCAGCCGCTTTGTTCATGCTGGCTTCCAGCTGATCAACCTGGTCGCCCATGCCGAACTGCTTCATCTTGCTGGCGACTTTGCCCAGTTTGCCCGGCAGTTCGATTTTCACGTCCGGGTTGTTGCTGAAGCCGCCTGGCGTGCCGAGTTGTTTCACGGCCAGTTGCGCACCTTGAGTCAGGGCATCCTTGAGGCCGCCGGTGGCGTCGCTTTGCGACAGGTCGCTGAGCGACAGCGCCAGGGCGCTGGCGGAGATCATCAAGCCTGCGCACAGGCCGGCAAAGCGAAGGGTAGGGCGGAACATGGCAGCTTCCTTGTTCAAAATAGAGAATTAGCGGGCGGCGTCGACGCGGATTTTCAGTGGCTGCGGGTCGCTGGCATCCAACTGCACTGCGTGATGTTCGGTGGTGATGAACATCAGCTCGCCGTTGACTTCGATCCGTGCGCTGACCGAATAGCGATGACCCGGTTTGACCTGCGTAGGATCGTAACTCAGATGAAACGGCAGCGGCACCTGGCCTTTGACCGGGCCTTTCTGTTCGTCGAGGACCACGGCGGGCGCATCGGCCAGGGAAACGTCCTGCAAGCTGACGCTTAAGATGGCGCTGGGCGGCAGGGCAATGCGTTGCAGGTAGAAGACTTCGCCTTCAAGGTTGGTTTTGGCGGCAGGTTGTAGGGTTTGGCAGGCTCCGAGCAAGGCAGTAAGCCCCAGAAGCAAGAGTTTTTTCATAAGTTAAATCCCTGTCGTTGGCGCCCGAAGTAGACGAGCACCAACGACAATTTAACGGTTTTTTCCGGTGATTTCGCCCTATGGATCTTTTGATATGCGAATTTTTCAAATTCTACTAAAGGGTTTCAATACAACGGATCGGGAATATACCTCAATTGAATTGCGGTATTCATTTTCAGTCGCGGTCAGGGTATAGCGTTTACCAGGTACGACAGTGTCCGGATCGTATTCCAGGTAAAAAGCCTCCGCCATTTTTTCGCTGATATGTATTTGAGTCAGTTGTGCAGCGGTATCGTCGTGCTCGTGGGCGACAACAGTTACTGCGTGTTCAGGTTGAACCGCTTTAGGCTCCTGTGCCTGGAGGTAAAGGCGGCCGACAGGGCTAAGATACAGGGTTTGTCGGTGCGGCGCACGATGGACAATCACGAAGTAGTCCAGGTCAATCAGCAGTGGAACGCCGTTGTGGGTCATGCTGATCGTTACAAGGTATTTGACGCTGACATCGGAATAGTTGTGCATGAATGAAAAATTCCAACGCCCGCTATACAGTTCCGGTTTGCGGGATTGCGCAACTTTTATGAAAGTGGTTGAGTTGGCAGTTTGCACGCTTATACAGGTTTCGCCTTCGCCATCATCGGGGGGTAGAAAGTCTTCAGGCAAACTGAAAGTTAGAGTGACGTAGTTGTTGGTGTTTTCTAATGGGTTCATCGCGATATCCGTATCGGGATTCAAGTGGGCCTCTATTAATCCATAATTGACAGGTTATAAGAACATCCTTGTTCTTATAGTTATTGTCAGAAAGTTACCGCCGACTCCAACTAAGCCTGATCCGCCGCATCTTCACTGCGATGTAACGCGACCTGCCGGATCGACAAACGAATCTCCGCCGGCAACACCCGCTTGGCAGCGCCTTCGGCCAGTTCGCCGAGCAGTTCGTGATAGCTCAGCTTGCCGGCCTCGTCTCGCTTGAGTACGTCCAGATCCAGCATGGTCTGGATGAAGTGGCGGAACAGGCTCTTGTCGAAGAACTCCGGGGCGTTCAGGCCATGCAGAATCGACAGGCGCTGGGCCATGACCGTGCAGAGGTCTTCCAGCTCTTCGGCGCTTATGCTGTTCTGACCGCTGTTGAGCAGCAGCGAGACCGTCATGTAGAAGCGCTGCAAGGTCTGGGCGATGCTTTTCGACAGCAGGGTCAGCAGTACGAAATGCCGTGAGCTCGGTGCTGGACGCAGGTAAACGTCATTCTCAAAACGCAGCAGACCTTGTTCGACGAAGGCTTCGAGCCATTGATCGATCACTTCATCCAACTCCTCCAGCGACCAGCGAATAAACAGCTCCGATTGCAGGTACGGATACAGCGCGCGACTGTAGCGCAGGATCTGTTCGCGGCTCATGCGCGAGGCGCTCTGGAAGAAGCTCGCCAGCAACGCCGGCAAGGCGAAGATGTGCAAAACGTTGTTGCGGTAGTAGGTCATCAGGACGGCGTTCTGCTCGTCAAGATACAGAATCTTGCCCAGGGCATCGCTCTGCTCGGACAGCAGATCCATGTCCTTCACATGCTCGATCAGCGCGCGGCCGTCACCTTCCGGCAGGGTGGTGTGCGGCGAATACGGGACCTTGCGCAACAGCGCCAGATACAGATCGAGCACGCGCGCCATAGCGCGATCATCCAGCGCCAGACGGCTGGTGGACAGCAGCGCCAGGGCCACGAGGTTGACCGGGTTGATCGCCGCCGCTTCGTTCAGGTGCTGCGCGACTTTCTCGCCCAACCGGTTGGTAGTTTCGTTGAGCCACGCCGGTTTGAACTGCGGACCGAGTTCCTGTTTACGCCAGTCCGGCTGCTCGCTGTCGAGGAATTCCGCCAGTTTGATCGGCTCGCCGAAGTTCACCGCCACCTGACCGAAACGCTGCTTGAGCGCGCCGATGACTTTGAAAATGTCGAAGATCGATTCTTTCTTCTTGGTCGCGCCACGCAGTTCGCCAAGGTAGGTCCGGCCTTCCAGCACGCGTTCATAACCGATGTAGACCGGGATGAACACGATCGGCATACGCGACGAGCGCAGGAAGCTGCGTAGAGTGATTGCGAGCATCCCGGTTTTCGGCTGCAGCATGCGCCCGGTACGCGAACGGCCACCCTCGACGAAGTACTCCACCGGGAAGCCTTTGGTGAACAGGGTGTGCAGGTATTCGTTGAACACCGAGGTGTAGAGCGGGTTGCCCTTGAAGGTACGGCGCATGAAGAACGCACCGCCGCGACGCAGCAGGCCGCCGATCCCCGGCATGTTGAGGTTGATCCCGGCGGCAATGTGCGGCGGGGTCAGGCCGTTGCGAAACAGCAAATAGGACAGCAGCAGGTAGTCGATGTGGCTGCGGTGGCAGGGCACGTAGATCACTTCGTAACCCGGGGCGACCTTTTGCACGCCTTCGATGTTGTTGACCTTGATGCCGTCGTAGATTTTGTTCCAGAACCAGCTCAGCACCACTTCCATGAAGCGGATCGCGGTGTAGGTGTAGTCGGAGGCGATCTCGTTGCCATAACGCAGGGCCAGGGCCTTGGCTTTCTCCGGAGAGATGTTCTCGCGCTCGGCTTCGTCGAGGATCGCTTGCTTGACCAGCGGCTGATTCAGCAGGCCCTTGACCAGGTTGCGACGGTGGGAAATGTCCGGACCGATCACCGCCGCTTTCAGGTTGCGGAAGTGCACCCGCAGAATTCGTTGGGCCATGCGCACGGTGCGCTCGTGGCCCTTGTTGTGGTCGATCAGCTCGCGCAAATGGATCGGCGCGGAGAACTGCACGCGGGTTTTGCGCCCCAGCACAATGATGCTCAGCAACCGGCGCAGGCGCCCGGTGACTGCCCAGCTGTCGGCGAACAGCAACTTCCATGGGCTCGATTCGCTGTCTGGCGACTGACCCCAGAACACGCTGACTGGAATGATCTGCGCGTCTTCGGCGGCGTTCTGGCTCAGGGCGCTGACCAGGCGAGTCAAGGTCGGCGGTGCACCACGTTTATCCTGTCGGCCGAGCCAATCGGGCTCTGGCGTCAGGTAAAAGAACGCGGCGGGCTCCTCCAGCGTACCTACCGAGACCGGCAACACCGGGCGGGGCAAACCCGCCTTGCTGCACTCGGTATCGACCACGGCCAGGTCGGTCAGCGAAGGGTTTTGCAGGACGTAGAACACCGGACGGCTGCGGTCGAGGTTGAGGGTGAACGACGACTGATTGATCGTCTCCGAGCGAACCCAGAGGTAGAGCAGTCGGCGCAGGGTGCCAAACACAAGACGGCGGAACGGGGAACGGGTCATACGGCATCTGCATGAGTGAATAAAACCGAGCGTTTGCTCGGGTGGCCGATAGTGTGCCGTATTCGCTGAAAATCGGCAAAAAAGCGGCTAAGTAAAGTGAGTTGAGAGTTTTGAAGGCTGACATATACTCGGCCGTTCAAAATAAAAATAAGGGGGTACTGATTCATGGCTACGCGTGAAACCGGCAATGTGAAGTGGTTCAACGACGCCAAGGGCTACGGCTTCATTCAGCGCGAGGACGGGGTGGACGTGTTCGTGCATTACCGCGCGATTCGCGGCGAAGGGCATCGCTCGTTGGCTGAGGGTCAGCAGGTTGAATACGGCGTGGTGACCGGCGAGAAGGGCTTGCAGGCTGAGGATGTGGTGGGGCTGTAAACCCATTCTCCAGATCACCCAAAACCACTGTGGGAGCGGGCTTGCTCGCGAATGCGGTGTATCAGTCAACGTTGATGTCGACTGATACACCG
>NZ_JAGYGJ010000076.1:0-17329 GCF_019947405.1 Pseudomonas sp. GL-B-26
CGAAGGCGGTGTATCAGTCGCCATTGATGTGGCTGACACACCGCCTTCGCGAGCAAGCCCGCTCCCACAGGGGATTATTTGATGGGGGAGAAATCCGCGGCGATCAGCAGTTTCGATTCCATCTTTTCCAGCATCGGGAACGCCTTCGGCACGAAGCCTTCAAGCCAGTCCGGATCCTGATACAGCGCCGCCCGTTTCTTGATCCGGTCATCGAGGCTCTCGTAGGCCCAGATGTGGATGACCTGATTCAGCTCGCCGATTTCGGTGTACCACCAGCCCACCAGCGTGGTGTAGCGGGAGATCACCGGCAGGCCGGTTTCTTCGAAGTGCTTGAGATAGGTCTGCATTTTTCCGATTTGAATCGTGTAGGTGCGCATTTCGTAAAACATGGGAGTCGTCTCTTTAGGAATGAATGCCGTGCCAGGCGTTGCTGATGATTCGTTCGATGTCGGCGGCGGTGGTCAGACGCGGATTGACCAGCACGTTGCCGCTGCGCATCGAGTCGCTGACCATTTGCGGCATGTAGTCTAGGTCCACGCCCAGGTCCTTGATGTTGTCGGGAATGCCGATGGCCTTGTTCAGTGCCACCACGTGCTCCACCACTTTGTGCCCGGCGCGGGCAACGCTCAGACCGTCAACGTTCTCACCCATGGCCATGGCGATTTCACGAAACAGTTCCGGGCAGGCCGCCAGGTTGTATTCGATGACGTAGGGCAGCAGCGTCGCGTTGGCGATGCCGTGGGGAATGTTGAATACGCCGCCGAAGGTGTGGGAGATCGCGTGCACGTTGCCCAGTTTCGATTGAGCGAACGCGACGCCAGCGAGGAACGAACCGAGCAGCATCTGTTCCCGGGCGTGCAGGTCGGAGCCGCTGAAAAATGCTTTTGGCAGGTGGGTGCAGATCATCTTGATCGCTTGCAGTGCCAGGGCCTGGCTGACCGGGTTGGCCTGCTTCGATACGTAGGATTCGATGGCGTGGGTCAACGCATCCATGCCCGTGGCAGCGGTGATCGACGGCGGCAGTTTGAGCGTCAGTTCGGCGTCGAGAATCGCCAGTTTCGGAAACAGCGCCGGGCTGATGATCACGGTCTTGAACAGGGTTTTGGTGTTGGTGAAGACCGTGGAGGCGGTGCATTCGCTGCCGGTGCCGGAGGTGGTCGGAATGGCAAAGATCGGCAGAGGCGGGTGCAGCAGCTTGTCGTAGCCTTCGTAGTCGAGGATGTTGCCAGGGTTGGTGGCCATGGCCGCCACACCCTTGGCAGTGTCGATGCTGCTGCCGCCCCCGACGCCGATCACCGAATCGCAGTCGTGGTTTTTCAGGAATGCCACGGCGCGTTCCAGCACGTCGGTGGTGGGATTGGGTTCGACGCCGGAGAACACTTCGTAGTGAATGTCACTGTCGGCCAACGATGCGAAAAAACCTTCCATCACGCCCGAGGCCATCAAGCCTTCATCGGTGACCACCAGCAGTTTTTTTCGAACATGCGGCTTGAGCAGCGCACCGGCCTGACGCACCAGGCCGTTACCGCTTTTCAGGGTCGTGGGGAAATAAAACTGGAACGGGTTCATGTGTGTCTCCGGTTCTTATTGGTCTGGAGACAGTAATAAGCGTGGGAGGCGGCTGATAATGAAAAGGTCTGATCTGGGGATCACTGTTTGTCATCACTTGTCGGAAGGGGTGTGCCGGCTACAAGATCCACCCCTCACCCCAGCCCTCTCCCCACAGGGGAGAGGGGAAAGGGAGCCGATTTTTGTTGTTTTCATAGCCTGAGTTCGACTCGATATTTCAGGTCGATGTAATTCGAAAGAACAACTCGGTCAGTCCCCTCTACCTCCGGGAGAGGGCTAGGGTGAGGGCTGGTTCCGAAGGCTGATGCAAAGTCCAGAAACACCACGACTTCACTCTAAACGCACACAGTCTTCCTCAACTCACAACCAACAGGAGCACCATCATGGATTTGGCTATTTCGGGCCGCTGGGCCATCGTCTGCGCCGCCAGCAAGGGGCTGGGTCTGGCCTGTGCGCGAGCCTTGGCGAAGGAGGGCGTCAACCTGGTGATCAACGCCCGTGGCAACGAAACCTTGCAGGCCGCCGCCGACGAGTTGCGCCAACTGGCACCGAGCATCGAAGTGCGCACGGTGGCCGGGGATATCAGCACGCCTGCGGTGCGCGAGCAGGTATTGGCGGCGTGTCCGCAGGTGGACATCCTGATCAATAACGCTGGCGGCCCGCCGCCGGGTGACTTCCGTGACTGGCAGCGCGAAGACTGGTTGAAAGCGCTGGATGCCAACATGCTCACGCCCATCGAACTGATCAAGGCCTGCGTCGATGGCATGGCCGAGCGCGGGTTCGGGCGCATCGTCAACATCACGTCTGGCGCGGTGAAGGCGCCGATCGATGTGCTGGGCCTGTCCAACGGTGCCCGCAGCGGGCTGACCGGTTTCATCGCCGGGCTCGCGCGCCAGTCGCGGCTGGCCGGGCACAACGTGACCATCAACAATCTGCTGCCAGGCCCATTCGAGACCGAGCGCTTGCACAAAACCCTTAGTGCCGCCGCCGAAGCCAACAGCACCACGGTCGAGAGCATCAGCGAGCAGCGGCGCAAGCACATTCCGGCCCAGCGTTTCGGCCAACCCGACGAGTTCGGCGCCTATTGCGCATTCATCTGCAGCGCCCACGCCGGTTTCCTCACCGGGCAAAACCTGTTGCTGGACGGCGGCAGTTATCCCGGTACGTTCTGATCTTTTGGGGGGATGACATTCGGTGATCCCCCAATCAGATCCCCTCATTATTCAGCTGTCGGGGGCGTGATTAGAGTGGGACCGCTTGCCTAACGCCAGCCAGCCAAAATGCAAAACCTGTAGGCGCGAACTGTGGCGAGGGGATTTATCCCCGTTGGGTCGCGAAGCGGCCCCGTGTCCGTTCAGACGGACCGGTTTGTCCGGATTGACGACTGCTTCGCAGCCGAGCGGGGATAAATCCCCTCGCCACAGTTCGCTCCCACAGGGGATTGCAGCATTCAGAACCATGGCTGACTGGTGTTGGGCCGCTTGCATCCACAACAATAAAGAGCGCCCCTCATGAACAATCCGAGTGCCGAAACCCTACGGCTGACCGCCGCGTCTGCAACCGAGCGCCCGACCAGCGTGCGCTGGCGGATCTTCCTCATCATGTTGCTGCTGACCGCGATCAACTACATTGACCGCGCCTCGCTGTCGGTGGCCTTGCCGCTGATTTCCAGTGAGTTCCAGATTCCGCCAGCGCTGGAAGGCTTGATGCTCAGCGCGTTTTTCTGGTCCTACGCGTTGATGCAGATACCCGGCGGCATGCTGCTGGATCGTTTTCAGACCCGCCGTGTGATCGTCATCGCGACCGTCGCCTGGGGCGCCTTTCAAGCCCTGGCCGCCGGCGCGCACAACTGGATCACGTTGTTGATCACCCGCATGGGCCTGGGCATTGCCGAGTCGCCGATCATGCCGGCCGGGGCCAAGCTCAACGGTGCCTGGCTGACCCCTAACGAACGTGGGCGCGGCGCGGTGTTGGTCGACGGCGGGGCACCGCTGGGCAGTGCCTTCGGCGCGATCATCATTGCCGGCCTGATCGGCTGGTTCGACTCCTGGCGCATCGCCTTCGTGATTGCCGGCATCGGCACCATGCTTGCCGGCGTGCTGGCCTGGAAATACATCCGCAACCATCCCAGCGAACACCCTGGGGTGAATGCTGCGGAACTGGCGCACATCACCGAGGGCAATATCAAAGTCAGCCAACCCGGCGCAGTGACCAGCATCGCATTCAAGGAGTTGCTCAAGGATCGCTCGGTATTGGCCATGTTCGCTGGTTATTGCTGCATCCTCAGCGTGTTCTACGGACTGCTGACCTGGATGCCGAGCTACCTGCACCAGACCCACGGCCTGAACATTTCGAGCATGGGCGGGGCGACGTTCCTGATCTTCATGTGCGGTTTCGTCGGCGAGCTGGTCGGCGGTTATCTGGGGGATAAATGGAAGTCCAGCGGCGCCTCGCCGAATTTGGTGATGCGCAGCATGTTCAGCGGCTCGGCGCTGGTGGCGGCCCTGTGCATGCTGGCGGTGGCGTATGCGAGTGAGGCCAGCAAAGCGATCGGCTTGCTCTGCGTGGCGATGTTTTTCATTCGCTGGTGCGGCATGTACTGGTGCATTCCGTCGATTCTCGGCGGCACTTCGAAAACCGGCGTGCTGGCCGGCACCATGAACTTCTGCGGGAACATGGCCGGGGTGATCGTGCCGATCCTGATCGGGCTGATCGTGCAGTTCACCGGGTCGTATTTCCTGGTGCTGATCTTCTTCGTGGTCATGGCCATGCTGCTGGCGATATTCTCCAGCCTGATCGATTATCGGGAACGAGGGCTGGCGTGAAAGGAGCGGAGGGCAGGTGAGCGTCGATATCGAATGCGTGGTGGTCGGGGCCGGAGTGGTCGGGCTGGCGGTCGCCAGAGCCCTGGCCCGCAGCGGGCGGGAAGTGATCCTGGTCGAGGCGGGCGAGGGCATTGGCGTGGGCATCAGCTCGCGCAACTCGGAAGTGATCCACGCCGGCATTTACTACCATAGCGGCAGCCTCAAGGCGCAATTGTGCGTAGAGGGCAAACAACGCCTTTACGCCTTTTGCGATGAGCGCGGCGTCGATTACCAGCGCCTGGGCAAGCTGATCGTGGCTACGGATGACGGTCAGTGCGCGGCCTTGCGGAAGTTGCTGGAGCAGGGCCGGCATAATGGCGTCGATGACTTGCAATGGCTGGACGCCGAACAGGCGCGGGAACTTGAACCGGCAGTGTCCTGCGTCGCTGCGCTCTGGTCGCCGTCTACCGGGATTGTCGATTCCCATGCCCTGATGCTGGCGCTTCAGGCGGATGCCGAGGCCAGCGGCACGTCGCTGGTTTTTCATACGCCGCTGGCGTCGGCCCGTTGCACCGAGCAAGGTTTCGAACTGCAGATGGGCGGCGCCCAACCGATGACCTTGAGCTGCTGCGAGTTGATCAATTGCGCCGGATTGTTTGCGCCTGAGGTGGCGAGCCGGATTGAAGGCTTGCCGTCGCAACACATTCCCGAGGCACGATTGTGCAAGGGCAGCTATTTCAGTTTCAGCGGCCGGGCGCCGTTCCGGCATTTGGTGTATCCGGCACCGGAGAGCGCGGGGCTGGGCGTGCACATGACGCTGGATCTGGGCGGTCAGGCGCGCTTCGGGCCGGACGTCGAATGGGTCGATCAGGTCGATTATCGTGTGGATCCACGCCGAGCCGATGGCTTCTACGAGGCGATTCGGCGCTACTGGCCGGCGTTGCCCGATAACAGCCTGCAACCGGCCTACAGCGGCATTCGCCCGAAAATCACCGGGCCGACCGAGCCGGCGGCCGACTTTGTCATCAATGGTCCGGCCGAGCATGGTGTGCCGGGGCTGGTGAACCTGTTCGGAATCGAATCACCGGGGTTGACCAGTTGCCTGGCTCTGGCCGATCGGGTGGTGGACCAACTGACTCCGCATTCTTTGTAGCAGCTGGCGAAGCCTGCGTTCGGCTGCGAAGCAGTCGTGAATTCAGGCGCTGCGGTCTATCAGGTAAACCGCGTGCGCAGGTTTTACGACGGCTTCGCCGCCGAACGCAGCCTCGCGTTGCTCGACAGCTGCTACACAGGTCGTGAAGTGACCGGTAATCAGCGTTTGCAATGCCGCTCGCCCTGAGGGCTATGCTTGGCAGTGCGCCCATCACAATGGGAGACCTCCGATGATTAACGTACGCACTGCCCGCATGCTTGCCGATTACAAACGCTGGGCCAATCAACGCCTCTTTGACAGCCTGGCCGCACTGCCGCCGGGTGAGGTCAATAAAGAGCGCGTGTCGGTGTTCAAGAACATGATCGGCACCCTGAACCACATCTACGTGGTGGACTGCATCTGGCGGGCCCACCTCGAAGGCCGAGGGCACGGCTTTAAAACTTCACATGATCTGCTGCATCCCGACCTCGCTGAGTTGCGCCTGGCGCAAAAGGACATCGATCACTGGTACTGCGACTGGAGCGAACGGCAGACCGATGCCTCGCTGGATAAACCCGTCGAGTTCAGCTTTGTCTCGGGGGAAAGCGGCATCATGAGCGCCGGCGCGATACTGATGCATGTGGTCAATCACGCCAGTTATCACCGCGGCTGGGTGATCCAGATGTATTTCGAGATCCCGGTCATGCCGCCGGTCACTGACTTGCCGGTGTACCTGCGTGAGACCGACCCCGCATCTTTCCAATCGATTAGTGCCCCGGCAGCGGCGCCGACATGTGTTGGGAAATTCGCGAGCGCAACCAACGTTCTGCCGGATCGTTATCGTTGACCCCGTTCCAGACCATGGACAGTTCGGACAGCACGATGTCAAACGGCGGGTCGTCGGCCCGCAGTTGGCTGCTGCCTTCGATCAGCGCGCACGCCGCGTAGTCCGGCACCGTGGCGAGCATGTCGGTGCCGGCCAGCAAGGCGCGCAGGCCGGCGAATTGCGGCACCGCCAGCACCACCCGACGCGAGCGGCCGATGCGCGCGAGGTCGTTGTCGATGGCGCCGGTCAAATCCCCGGAAAACGACACCAGCGCGTGCGGACGTTCGCAGTATTCATCCAGGGTCAGGGTGCCGGGACGATTGTCGCCGCGCAGGATCTTGACGCTTAGGTCACGCAACTTCTTGCGCTTGGCGTTGGCCGGCAGTTCCGTGGTGTAGCTGATCCCGACGGAAATCTCCCCGGTGGAGAGCATCGACGACATCAGCAGGAAATTCACCCGACGCACCACCACCACGACGTTCTGCGCCTCTTCGCGTATTTGCTTGAGCAGCGGCGGAAACAGGCCGAACTCGGCGTCGTCGGACAGGCCGATGCGAAACACGTCGCGGCTGGTGGACGGGTCGAAATCCTTGGCCCGGCTGACCGCGCCGGAGATGGTGTCCATCGCCGGCTGCAACTCCTTGAGGATCGCCAGGGCCCGCTGGGTCGGCTCCAGCACGCGACCGTTACGCACCAGCAGCGGGTCGTCGAACAGGTCGCGCAACTTGGCCAGTGAGGCACTGACGGCGGGCTGGCCGAGAAACAGCTTCTCCCCGGCCCGGGTCAGGTTCTTTTCGAACATCAGGGTTTCGAAAATCACCAGCAGGTTCATGTCGACGCGGCGCAGGTCGTTGCGGTTCATGCGGGCTTCTCGCTGGGTTTCGGGATCTTTTCAGTAAAGCACCAAACCCCAGTGAGCAAATAAACGACGATGTTCGATCGTTCCCACGATCATGTGGTCGGGCCCGGTTCCGTCAGCACTTTCCTGAACGTTTCCACCAGCGGTCGCAAATTGATCCGGTGCCAAGCGGCCCACAGCGGTGTGGTGAAGGAAATCCACGGGACTTCCCGCAGCACCACGCCGGGCGGTGCGTTGCGGCTCAGGCCTTTCTGAATCATTGCGATGCCCAACCCCGATGCCACCAATCCCAACGCGGTAAACGGTTCAGTGGCTTCCATACGAATGTCCGGGGTGAAACCGGCGCGGATGCAGGCGCTGACGAAGTCGTTGCGGCTGGCGGCGTCCTGGCGGGGTTGCACGCCGATCCATTCCTGATCGGCCAGGTCTGCCGGGGTCAGGGTTGGGTTGTGCGCCAAAGGATGATGTTCGGGCAGGGCCAGCAGCATCGGATCGTCCAGCACCTGAAAACCCAGCAGGTCCGGGTCTTCGGCGACGGGCGGTTCGCTGACCAGCGCGATATCCAGACTACGCTGACGCAGGCCTTCGAGTTGTTCGGCGGAATTGAGGTTGTACAGCGCGACGTGCACGTTCGGCCGGTCGACCCGCAGCACCCGCAAGGCATTGGGCAGGACGCCGGCGTGCATGGCGTTTTCGATGTAGCCGATGCACAAGCCGCCTTCTTCGCCACGACCGAGGCGCTTGCCCAGGGATTCCAGGCGATTGGCGTGGGTCAGCAGGGCACGGGTTTCGGCCAGGAAAGTCTGGCCATCGCGGGTCAGGCGAATGCGTTGCTGGCTGCGTTCAAACAGGGTCAGCCCCAGGCGTTCTTCGAGCTGGGCGATCTGCCGGCTAAGCGGCGACTGGGAAATGTGCAGGCGTTCGGCGGCGCGACCGACGTGTTCTTCTTCGGCGACGGCGACGAAGTAGCGCAATTGGCGGATGTCGATCATGTCAGACCTATAGGGACTCAAGTGCTGCGCATTATGTCTTGGACGGTCCGATCCTCGCAATCTAGGATCTGCTCAACGGTCACCTCTGATGACCCCTGACACTCAAGAGGAAAAACCCATGAGCTTGAAAGACAAATTGCCTGGCACCCTCGGTTTTGGCACCGCCCCATTGGGCAACATGTTCCGCGCCATTCCTGAAGAAGAGGCGATGGCCACCGTGCACGCCGCCTGGGATGCCGGCGTGCGTTACTTCGACACCGCGCCGTTTTACGGTTCGGGCCTGTCGGAAATTCGTCTGGGCGCCGCGCTGGCCCAGTACAACCGCGAGGACTATGTGCTGAGCAGCAAAGTCGGCCGGGTCATTCTCGATGAAGTTGAAGATGCGGCGGCCCGTGACTTGGGCGAAAAAAGTGGAGTGTTCGAACACGGTCGCCCGAACAAGATCGTCAACGACTACAGCGCCGACGCCACGATGCGCTCCATCGAAGACAGCCTCAAGCGCCTGCAAACCGATCGTCTGGACATCGTCTGGGTGCATGACATCGCCCAGGACTTCTACGGCGATCAATGGCTGGAATACTTCAACCAGGCCCGCACCGGTGCCTTCAAAGTGCTGACCCGCTTGCGCGAAGAAGGCGTGATCAAGGGCTGGGGCCTGGGCGTGAACAAGGTTGAACCGTGCGAACTGACTCTGGATCTGACTGAAGCCCAGCCGGACGGTTTTCTGCTGGCCGGTCGCTACACGCTGCTCGACCACGATCGTGCCTTGCAACGTCTGATGGATGCTGCGCTGGCGCAGAACGTCGAGATCGTGGTCGGCGGTCCTTACAGCTCGGGCATTCTGGCCGGTGGCACACACTTCGAGTACCAGAAAGCCAGCCTGGCGATCATCAACAAAGTCGAGCAGATCAAACGCATCGCTGCCGCACATGGTGTCGACATCAAGGCGGCTGCGTTGCAGTTCTCCCTGGCTAACCCGGCCGTGGCGGCGGTGATTCCGGGGTCCAGCCGTCCGGACCGGATTGCTGAAGACGTTGCGGCGATGTCGGCCGTCATTCCCGCCGCTTTCTGGCAGGCGATGCGCGACGCGAAACTGGTGTCCGAACGTGCGCCATTGCCGATTATTGGAGGTTGAGCATGAAAATCGATCTGACTGGAAAACTCGCCATTGTCAGCGGTAGCACCGCCGGTATTGGCCTGGGCATCAGTAAGGCGCTGGCCGAATCCGGCGCCACGGTGGTGGTGATCGGCCGCGAGGCGGCCAAGGTCGAACAAGCGCTGGCGAGCATTCGCCAGAGCGTGCCGGACGCGCAGTTGCGTGGCCTGACCGCAGACCTCGGCACCGCCGAAGGCGCCGAGTTGTTGTTCGCCGCCGAACCACGGGCGGACATCCTGGTGAACAACCTCGGGATCTTCAACGACGTGGATTTCTTCGACGCACCGGACAGCGAGTGGACGCGTTTTTATGAGGTCAACGTGATCTCCGGCGTGCGCCTGTCACGCCATTACGTGCCGGACATGGTCAAGCAGGGCTGGGGCCGGGTGATTTTCCTGTCCTCGGAATCCGGGGTCGCAACACCGGCCGACATGATCAATTACGGCGTGACCAAAAGCGCCAACCTGGCGGTGTCTCATGGTCTGGCCAAGCGGCTGGCGGGCACCGGGGTGACGGTCAACGCCATCCTGCCCGGCCCGACCTTTACCGACGGCCTGGAGCAGATGCTCAAGGACGCCACCGCCGAATCCGGCCGCAGTGCGCGGGAAGAAGCCGACGCCTTCGTGCGCAAGGCCCGGCCGAGTTCGATCATCCAGCGCGTGGCGGATGTCGAGGAAGTCGCGAATCTGGTGGCTTATATCGCTTCGCCGCTGTCTTCGGCCACTACTGGCGCGGCGTTGCGGGTCGACGGCGGCGTCGTCGACAGCATGGCAATCTGAACCTTATTGATTGAGAGAGAACATTTCATGGCTACAGCATCAGCATTCATCGACATCCCGGCGACCGCCGACCAGGTTTGGCAATTGATTGGCGGCTTTAACTCGCTGCCGGACTGGCTGCCGTTTATTCCCAAAAGCGAGCTGAGTGAAGGCGGTCGGGTGCGTAGCTTGCAAACGGCGGATGGGGCGGTGGTGGTTGAGCGGTTGGAGGCGTTTGATAACGCCGGGAAGACTTACAGTTATTCGATTTTGCAGGCGCCATTTCCGGCTACTGACTATCTGGCGACTATCAGTGTTGAAGCGCAGGGGCAGGGCACGCGAGTGACGTGGTCTGGGCGGTTTGCACCTGTCGGTGTGAGTGACGAGGAAGTGGTGGCGCTGTTTACCGGTATCTACCAGGGTGGCCTGGAGGCCTTGCGCGCCAACTACCC
Organism: Pseudomonas sp. GL-B-26; assembly: GCF_019947405.1. Lineage (NCBI taxonomy): Bacteria > Pseudomonadati > Pseudomonadota > Gammaproteobacteria > Pseudomonadales > Pseudomonadaceae > Pseudomonas > Pseudomonas sp. GL-B-26. The sequence goes on from NZ_JAGYGJ010000076.1 coordinate 10,549, forward strand.
GGCTTGATCCTGTACTGATCGTTCCCACGCAGAGTGGGAGCGATCATGCTACTGAGCCGGTAATTTGAGCTCCGCGCACAACCCACCTCCCTCACGATTACTCAACGTCAACGATCCCCCGATCGCCAACGCCAACTGCTGTGCAATCGCCAACCCCAACCCTGTCCCGCCGGTACTGCGGTTACGCGAATTCTCCACGCGATAAAACGGTTCCATCACCTGAGCCAATTCCTCCTCGGCAATCCCCGGACCACGGTCCATCACTTTCACCGACAAACTGCCGTCAGCCTTCGCTTCCACCCACAATTCGGCGGCGCCAGCGAACTTCAGCGCGTTGTCCGTCAGGTTCACCAGCACCCGCCGCAAGGCGTGCGGCCGGGTGTTGATCACCGCGTCACTTTTACCGCCCAGCTGCACGTCTTTGCCCATGTCCTGATAGTCGAACACCAGGCTGTCGAGGAACGAATCCAGATTGGTGCGGCGACTTTCCTCGGTGGCGCCATGCACGCTGCGGGCATAGGCCACGCCTTCGCGCACCAGGTGTTCTATCTCGCCAAGGTCATTCCAGAGTTTGTCCTTCTCGGCGGAGTCGTCCATGAATTCGGCACGCAGTTTCATGCGGGTAATCGGGGTTTGCAGGTCGTGGGAAATCGCCGCCAGCAGTTGCATGCGCTCCTTGAGGTAAGCGGCGATGCGCGCCTGCATCGAATTGAAGGCCATGGCGGCATGGGCGACTTCGGTCGGGCCTTTTTCGTCGAGGTGCACCGCGTGGGTGTTGGGGTCCAGGGTCTCGACGGCTTGGGCGAGGCGGGTGAGAGGGCGGATGGCGATTCTCACGGCCAGCCAGGTGCAGATGAGCATCAGTGCCAGTTGCCCGAGCAACACGATGGGTAACCACGGCGACAACGGCACCATCGAGGGGCGCACGTCGATGGTCACCGGGCTGCCGTCCGCCAGTTTCAGGTGGACCTGAAAATGTTTTTCCGGCCCGGGGATGTCGGTCACCGTCATCGGGTAATCCTTGCCGATGGCCTCTTTGATCGACGTCATCGCTATGGGCGAATCGCTCATGGGCATGCCCGGCGAGCCTTCGTTCAACAAATAGCGGTAGTTGCGTCGATCCAGCTGTTGCAGCCAGCTCATGCGTTCTTCGGCCGGCAAGCGGTCGAGGATGGCGATGGAGGTCGAGACGTCGGTTTCCAGATTGCCCAGCATGGTGTTCTTCGTGCTTTCGTAGCGCTCGTAGTATTGCGCGCCGAAAGACAGCGCCTGCGCGAGAATCAAGCCGATCAGGAAGATCAGCGACAGCCGCGAGGCGAGGGTGCGAGGCCAGCGCATCGAGAGGTTCATGAGGGCGCCCCGAGGACTTCCACCGGCAGGGAAAACACATAGCCTTCGCTGCGCACGGTCTTGATGTAGGCCGGTTCGCGGGCATCGTCCAGCAAGCGCTGGCGCAAGCGGCTGACCAGCAAGTCGATGGAGCGGTCGAACAGGTCGGCATCGCGGCCTTGGGTCAGGTTCAGCAATTGATCGCGATTGAGCACCCGCTGCGGGTGATCGAGGAATACCCGCAGCAACCGATATTCCGCACCACTGAGCGCGACCATCGTGCCGTCTTCATCGAGCAAGTGCCGGGCCGAGGTGTCCAGGCGCCAGCGCCCGAAGGCCAGCAAACGACCGCTTTCGGTGACCACCAGGTTGGGTGGCAGCATCCGCGTGCGGCGCAGCACGGCGTTGATGCGGGCGAGCAGTTCACGGGCAGCGAACGGCTTGACCAGGTAGTCGTCGGCGCCCATTTCCAGGCCGATGATGCGGTCGGTTTCATCGTTGCGCGCGGTGAGCATCAGCACCGGCGTGGCCTTGTGTTTGCCGGCGCGCAACTCACGGCACAGCATCAGGCCATCGTCGCCCGGCATCATGATGTCGAGCACGATCAGGTCCACCGGCGTGGATTCCAGGAACGTGCGCATTTGCCGTCCATCCGCCACGACGGTGGTGCGCAGACCGTTTTTCTTGAGGTAGTTGCCTACCAGTTCCCGGATCTCGCGGTCATCGTCCACGATGAGAATGTGATCGACGTGTTCCATTTGGCCAGGCCTCTGTAGGTGGGGGATGTAGCGCAGTCTATCGAGCCTTGGCCCGCTCGCCCGCAGTCCTTTGTATTGCAGTGTATCTGGCCTGTCGGCGGATACACGTGGACGCAAAAACACTCATTTTCAGGGCTTTTGTATCGCTCTGTATCCCGAGCCGGTTTTGATACGTACCGATTTACACGCGCCTGTTCCCGACACAGTCGGGATACCTCGCGGGCTTCTAATAGGTTCCATCGAGGCAAACCAAACCGCCTCGGCCCAATCAACGATTGCCCTATTGAAGCCTTGAGGAAACCACCATGAACACCAAAGCCGTCTACGCCGCTTGCCTGTTTGCCGCCCTGAACATCTGCACCTTGTCGGCCCGCGCCGAAGCCGATGTCTCCGCTAAAACCTACACCTACGGCTCGCACCTGGACATCAAGAAAGTGCTGTCGCTGAAACAGGACGCCTCGACTTCCTGTGGGGTTGTGGATGCCCAGCTGACGTACCTGGACTCCCATAACAAAACCCAGGTTCTGGACTATCGCAAATTTGCTGATGGCTGCAACTCAGACAACTGAGTGCTGCGCTGACCCATTGTCCATCCCAATTGAAACAGGAAGAACATCATGAACAACGTCACCCGCTTTTTGACTGCCATTGCCTTCTCCGCGGCTGGCGCCGCTGCCCATGCCAACGCGGCTGTTGAACAGAAAAGCTGTGGCAGCGCGACTTGCTTCCAGCTGACGCCGGTGGGGGAGAAGGGTGGGAGCGCTTTTCTGGCAGAGGAGGGTTCGGGCCGTACGCCGCAGGGGCAGTTGCTGGATACCCAGACTGCTTGAGGGTGTCAGTGGAATCGACCCCTCACCCCAGCCCTCTCCCCACGGGGGAGAGGGGGAAAGGGGGCAGATCTCCATGCTTTTCAAAATCTGAGTTCGACTCGTAAGCGCAGGTCGCAGAATTTCTACCAAACCACTCAATCAACCCCCTCGCCCCTTTGGGGCGGTCCGACGTTTCGGGAGGGTTAGGGTGAGGGGTGGATTTTGAATCCTAACCACCATTTTCAAGGTGACAACCATGTTTCTCATCGCTTTCCTGGGCGGCATATTGACCGTCCTCAGCCCCTGCATCCTCCCGGTCGTGCCGTTCCTGTTCGCCGGTGTTAAACGCACACGTTCCTCGATCCTGCTCACCCTCAGCGGCATGGTCCTGACCTTCGCCCTGATCTCAAGCCTGGCCGTGGTCAGCAGCGAGTGGGTGGTGCAAGCCAACAACACCGGCCGACATGTGGCCCTGATCGTGATGGTGCTGTTCGCCCTGTCGCTGATTTCCGCCCGTGTCGGTGACTGGCTGGCCCGTCCTTTCGTGGCGCTGGGCAACCGCCTCGATCCGGACACCCGCAAAATGTCCGGTCCGCTGGGTTCGGTCATGATCGGCGTTGCCACCGGTCTGCTCTGGGCACCGTGTGCTGGGCCGATTCTCGGGGTCATCCTCACGGGCGCCATGCTTCAAGGCGCAAACGCTCAAACCAGCCTGTTACTGGTGGCGTACGGCCTGGGCAGCGCATTGTCCCTGGGCACCTTGATCTTCGCCGGTCGCGGCCTGGTCAATCGCTTGAAAACGTCGATCCCGGTCACCGGTTGGCTGCGTCGTGGTACGGGTGTTGCGGTGCTGGCGGCGGCGGTGGTGATTTCGACCGGTGCCGACAAAACACTGCTGGCCGGCACCTCGTCCGAAGGCGTGACGACGGTTGAGCAACGCGTGCTGGAAACCGTACCGAAAGTCGTCGATTACTTCGTCAGCAAGGTCAAGGCGGACTCGTCCATGGACAACGCCCAAGGCCCCATGCCGTCGCTGTCCGGTGCGGTCGAATGGCTCAACTCGCCGGCGCTGAGCAACGACTCGCTGAAAGGCAAAGTGGTGCTGGTGGACTTCTGGACCTACGACTGCATCAACTGCCAGCACACCTTGCCCTACGTGAAGGATTGGGCGAAGAAATACGAGAAGGATGGCCTGGTGGTGATCGGTGTCCACACCCCTGAATACGGTTTTGAACGCATCATCGACAACGTCAAGGATCAGGTGAAGAAGCTCGGTATCACCTACCCGGTGGCCATCGACAACAACTACGCGATCTGGCGCAATTTCGACAACCAGTACTGGCCGGCTCACTACCTGATCGACGCCAAGGGCCAGGTGCGTTACACCCACTTTGGTGAAGGCAGCTACGAGACTCAGGAGAAAGTGATTCAGCAGTTGCTGGAAGAGGCCAAAGCACCCGCCGCGTAAACCTTCAAATCAATGGCTCACAGGCTGCGCGCCGTGGGCCATTGGTTTTTTCTCCTGACTGCGCCGCCACGCCGCGGGTGGCGCTCCATACTCTCGACGAAACGCCCGACTGAACGCCGTGTCAGTCTGGTAGCCCACCTCTTCGGCAATCCGCATCAATGAGCTGTTACTGCTGCGTAACAGGTTGGCTGCCAGCAACATGCGCCATTGCGTCAGGTACTGCATCGGCGAACTCCCCACCAACTGCTGAAAGCGCTCAGCCAACACCGACCTTGAAGTGCCGGCAGTGCGCGCCAGCTCATCCAGCGTCCAGGTGTGGCACGGTTTTTTGTGCAACGCGTTGAGGGCGGCGCCGACAATCCGGTCGCTCACACCCGCCAGCCAACCGGTGCGACCTTCGCCTTGTTCGTGCATGTACAGGCGCAGCACCTCGATGAACAACACCTCGGCCAGTTTCGCCAGCACACCTTCACCGCCGGGGCGGGGCGAGCGCGCTTCGGCCAGCGCATATCGGACCGACGATTCCAGCCAGATACCGGCATTCGAGCCGCGCACATTGACTCGCACCACCGCCGGTAACCCGGTCAGCAACATGCCGGCCAGACGGGTATCGCACGCCAGATAGCCGCACACCAACCGTGTTACCGCGCCGCCACCGCCATAGCTCAGTTGCCGTGGACGGCGCGCCAGCACCACGTCCAGCCGCGCACCGGTGGCGGGCGCGAGCCCCGGTTTAGAGCTCATGCGGTGGGCATCTCCCTGAGGGAAAACCACCACATCACCGGCCGTCAGCAGGAGTGGGGGATCATCACCCAGTTCGACATAACACTCGCCTTCGGTGATCAAGTGGAAGATCACCACGCGTTCGGCGCCGGGCTCCAGAAATGGCGCCGCCGTGTCGGCGCTCGGCGACTGGTAGCACCAGGGGGCCGTGAACCTGGCATTGATGAAAATCGCGCCGACCAGGCGTACGACGCGCAACGTCTGGGACAGGGCGTCCATGGTGGTTTTCCCGTGTGGGCGGGCAGCTTTGGGTGGTGAGCTTGATTGTGAGCCTGTCGCGCCAGAGCGTGAAATCTCCGGACGATCGGACAGGGTTGGCCGACGATCGGGCAGGACGCCAGCGTTGCCCGGCGCGATAGTTGGCACAGAGGGTCTGCCGACCCTGTCATCAATAACAAGAATGAGAGGTTGCCATGCCTAAGTTCGTTATAGAACGCGAGATTCCGGGTGCTGGAACACTGTCAGAAAGGGATTTGAAAGCGATCTCGCAAAAGTCCTGCAAGGTCCTGCGCGATCTGCCAGAGGTGCAGTGGCTTCAGAGTTACGTCACCGGTGACAAGCTCTACTGCGTGTACATCGCGCCGAACGCAGAGCTCATCCGGGAACACGCCAGGGTGGGTGGTTTCCCTGCCAACAGCGTTTCCCAGGTCATGAACATCATCGATCCCACGACGGCCGAATAAGCCGGGCCTGCATTCCAACCCGCAACGGAGCGGAATTCATGAGTACACCCATTGATCTTACTGCCTTGAAAAACCGTCAGATGGCCTCTTGGGCCAGTGGCGACTATGCCGTGATAGGCACCACCTTGCAGATTGTCGGCGAGCAACTCGCCGAAGCCTGCGACCTGCTTTGCGATGAACGCGTGCTCGACGTGGCCGCCGGCAACGGTAACGCGACGCTCGCTGCCGCGCGCCGTGGTTGCCAGGTCACCTCTACCGACTACGTGGCCGCGCTGCTGGAACGCGGCGAAGACCGGGCCAGGGCAGAACGCCTGGAAGTGACGTTTCAAGTGGCTGACGCTGAAGCCTTGCCGTTCGAGGATGCCAGCTTCGATGCCGTGCTTTCGACCTTCGGTGTGATGTTTACGCCGGACCAACCCAAGGCCGCCGCGGAGCTGGCGCGGGTCTGTCGCCCCGGAGGGCGGATCGGCCTGGCCAACTGGACGCCCGAAGGGTTTGTCGGCCAGATGTTCAAGACCCTCGGCCGCCACCTGCCGCCACCGCCGGGCGCTCAACCGCCTTCGCAGTGGGGCACCGAAGCCTGGCTGCACACGCAGTTCGACGAAAGTGACTTTCTGCTCCAGGTGACGCGCAAGACCTTCAACTTCCGTTACCGCTCGGCCGCGCATTTCATCGATACGTTCCGCACCTGGTACGGCCCGGTCCACAAGGCATTCGCAGCGCTGCCTCCTGAAGGCGCCCAAGCGCTGGAAAACGACCTGACCGAACTGATCAACCGCATGAACAGAGCGGGAGAGAAATCGCTGGTGGTGCCGAGTGAATACCTTGAGGTGGTGATCACCCGGCGTTGACCTGGACGAGTTGCATGACAATGCAAAACCCCTGTGGGAGCGGGCTTGCTCGCGAAGGCGGAGTGTCAGTCGACAATGATGTTGCCTGACACTCCGCCTT
>NZ_JAGYGJ010000077.1:0-16477 GCF_019947405.1 Pseudomonas sp. GL-B-26
CGAAAGCGGTGTGCCATTCAACATTGACGCTGTCTGACACACCGCTTTCGCGAGCAAGCCCGCTCCCACAGGTTATGTGCCTTGATCTTAAAAAGTAGCAGGATCGATCCACGCAAAACTGTCGACGGTCACATGCCCCGCCAGCTGCCCACCCTCTCGGGCCAGCCCGCACGTAGCCATTCCCGCCGCGCGCGCCGCGTCCAGTTCCTCGACGATGTCGGACAGAAACAGGATCTGCGAAGCGTCCAGGCCAATGGCCTGGATAATGCGCTCGTAGGACTTCGATTCACGCTTGGGCCCCGAGGTGGTGTCGAAATAGCCACTGAACAGTGGTGACAGATCCCCCGCTTCCGAGCAGCCAAAGATCAGCTTTTGCGCCTGAATCGAACCGGACGAATAAACAAACAGTTTGAAGCCGTCCTGATGCCAGCGTTTGAGCGCTTCAACGGCGTCCGGGTAAATGTGGCCTTTCAACTCTCCGGTCTGATAGCCCTGCTCCCAGACCATGCCTTGCAACGCTTTCAGCGGCGTGGCTTTGCGGTCTTCGGCGATCCAGTGCAGAAGAATGTCGATCACCCGCTCGACGTCGGCGTTCGGCTCGTTGGTATCCCGGCGAACGGCGTCCAGTTGCTCGGCCACATCGGCGCGCGCGGCGTGCTGGCGAACAAAATCCGGCAAGTGTTTGGCCGCGTAGGGAAACAGCACGTCGAACACAAAACTCACCGCGCTCGTTGTGCCTTCGATGTCGGTGAGAACCGCTTTGATCGGCATCGCCTCAGTCCTCAAGACGCGGGAAGCGACTGGCGATGTCGTCGCCGGTGAAATTGGCGACCCAGCCTTCAGGATTGTTGAACAGACGGATCGCGACGAAATGCGGATGCTCGCCCATGTCGAACCAGTGCGGGGTGCCGGCCGGTACCGAGATCAGGTCGTTTTTCTCGCACAGCACGGCGTAGACGTAATCGTCGATGTGCAGGGTGAACAAGCCACGGCCGGCGACGAAAAATCGCACTTCGTCTTCGCCATGGCGATGTTCGTCGAGAAACTTGGCGCGCAATTCGGCTTTTTGCGGGTGATCGCTGTTCAGGCTGATGACATCGACGGTGATGTAACCGCGTTCAGTCATCAGCTTGTCGATTTGCTCCTGATACGCGGCGATCACTTCTTCCTGACTGGCGCCGGGCTGGATTTTCGCCGCGGCTTGCCAGCGGTCAAAACGCACGCCCTGCTCGGCCAGGGTCGAGGCGATGTCTTCGAAATGTGTCAGCACCTTGTTTGGCAAATCAGGGCTTGAGACGTGGTAAACGGACAGGCTGCTCATCAGGGCAACTCCTTAACGGTTCATGCTTTATGGTTCGAGACCGAGCGCATCTTCAACTCGCACTCGAACAAAAATTCAAAGGCCTCGATCTGCCGCAGCGCATCGCTCATGCGTGCGCCCCAGGTGTAGAGGCCGTGGCCGCGAATCAAATAGCCGACGCAATCGGGATGCGCTTCAAGCCAAGGCTGCACCTTGGCGGCGAGGCGCGCAATGTCCTGGTCGTTGTCGAAAATCGGCACACGCACCCGGGATTCGTGGGTCGACACACCACTGAAGGCTTTTTGCAGTTCGTAGTCTTCGAACTCGATGAAGTCTTGCGGCGTCAGGCGCGACAGCACCGTGGCGTTCACCGAATGCGTGTGCAGCACCGCGCCGATCTCCGGACGCCAGTTGTAGAGCTGGGTGTGCAGCAGGGTTTCGGCGGACGGTTTTTTGCCCGGTTCCAGGCTGTTGCCGGACAGATCGGTAGCCAGTACATCATCGGGGCCGAGTTGGCCTTTGTGCTTGCCGGACACCGTCAGCAGCGCTTCAGTCGGCGACAGGCGCGTCGAGTAGTTGCTACTGGTGGCCGGCGACCAGCCGCGGCCATAGAGAAAACGCCCGGCATCGATGATTTCCTGGGCGAGGTGCTCACGGGTAAGGCTCATGGCCTGTCCTCTTGCATACGTGTGGCAATGATAACGGCTGCCGCGAAGGCTGCGAGGCTGGCAATACTAAAGGTCAATGCGGGGCCGAGGGCATTCCAGTTGTAGCCGGAATACAACGCGCCCAGTGCGCCGCCGGTGCCGGCCAGTGCGGCGTACAACGCCTGGCCCTGCCCTTGTTGGCGCGCGCCGAAGCTACGTTGCACGAACTGGATGGCAGCCGCGTGAAAGCTGCCGAATGTCGCCGCGTGCAGCACTTGGGCAAACAACAGCACCCAAAGGAACTCAGCAAACGAACCGAGCAACAACCAACGCAACGCTGCCAGCAGAAAACTCGCCAGCAACACCCGTCGCACGGAGAAACGCGCGAGGATCTTGCTCATGGCCAGAAACATCAAGACTTCGGAGACCACGCCGACCGCCCACAGCACGCCGATCAGCCCACGGCTGTACCCGAGTCGCTCCAGGTGCAAGGTCAGAAAGGTGTAATAAGGACCGTGGCTCATCTGCATCAGCGCCACGCAACCGTAAAACGCCAACACCCCGGGATTGCGCAATTGCTTGAGAAAACCGTCCCCCGCCGGTCGTTCGCCCTGAACCGGTTGAGCGTTGGGCACCCACAGGCTGCTGACCACGATCCCGGCCATGATCAGCACCAGCGCCACCGGATAGATATCCAGGCTCAACCATTCGAACAACCGGCCAAGCGCGACCACGGTGATGATAAAACCGATGGAACCCCACAGGCGGATCTGACTGTAACGGTGAGTCTGGCCCTGTAAGTGCGCCAGCGTGATGACTTCGAACTGCGGCAACACCGCGTGCCAGAAGAACGCGTGCAAGGCCATGACCATTGCCAGCCAGGCGTAGGTTTTGCTGACGAAAATCAGCGAGAACGTCAGCAGCGTGCAGACCGCACCGAAGCGCACGATGGCCAGGCGTCGGCCGGTGTAATCACCGAGCCAGCCCCAGATGTTCGGCGCCACGCAGCGCATCAGCATCGGGATCGCCACCAGTTCGCCGATGTGCGCGCTGGAAAAGCCCAGGTGATCGAAGTACAGCGCCAGGAATGGCGCTGTCGAACCGAGCAAGGCGAAATAGAACAGATAGAAACTGGAGAGCCGCCAGTACGGGAGCGCCGCTGCCGTCATCAGACTGCAGCGGCTCTGAGGTCAACCATTAAAGCTGACCCAGCACCGGCGTGCTCACGCGCACGTCGGCGTTCTGCCCGCGATGACGCAACAGGTGATCCATCAGCACGATGGCCATCATCGCTTCGGCGATCGGTGTGGCACGGATGCCGACGCACGGGTCGTGGCGACCCTTGGTGACGACTTCCACCGGATTGCCATGGATGTCGATGGAACGACCCGGCGTGGTGATGCTCGAGGTTGGCTTGAGCGCCAGGTGCGCGACGATCGGCTGACCCGACGAAATGCCACCTAAAATGCCGCCCGCGTTGTTGCTGAGGAAACCTTGCGGGGTCATTTCATCGCGGTGCTCGGTGCCGCGCTGGGCAACGCTGGCAAAACCGGCGCCGATTTCCACGCCTTTGACCGCGTTGATGCTCATCAGCGCGTGAGCGAGTTCGGCATCAAGGCGGTCGAAGATCGGCTCGCCGAGGCCCGGCATTACGCCTTCAGCGACTACGGTGATCTTCGCGCCGACCGAATCCTGGTCGCGACGCAACTGGTCCATGTAGGCTTCCAGCTCCGGGACCTTGTCCGGATCAGGGCTGAAGAAAGCGTTCTCTTCCACCGAATCCCAAGTCTTGAACGGGATTTCGATCGGGCCGAGCTGGCTCATGTAGCCACGAATGACGATGCCCTGAGTGGCCAGGTATTTTTTCGCAATCGCACCGGCGGCCACACGCATGGCCGTTTCACGGGCCGAGCTGCGACCGCCGCCGCGGTAATCGCGCTCGCCGTATTTGTGGTGGTAGGTGTAGTCGGCGTGGGCCGGGCGGAACAGGTCCTTGATCGCCGAGTAATCCTTGGACTTCTGATCGGTGTTGCGAATCAACAGGCCGATGGGACAACCGGTGGTGCGCCCTTCGAACACGCCGGAGAGGATTTCGACTTCGTCGGCTTCCTGGCGCTGGGTGGTGTGGCGGCTGGTGCCGGGTTTGCGGCGATCCAGGTCACGCTGCAGATCCTCAAGGGAGATCTCCAGGCCCGGCGGGCAGCCGTCGACAATGGCGACCAACGCCGGACCATGGCTTTCGCCCGCGGTGGTGACAGTGAACAGCTTGCCGTAGGTATTGCCGGACATGCAGGACGCTCCGTGAATTCGAACCAAATACGTAATGCGCGCCAGTATACGCAGGCTACCCAACTAGTTCATCCTCGAACCTTATGGGTGCCTGCGAGTCCAACCGGCATCTTGTTCATGATGGCGTGATGATGCTGCGAGTTATAGCCTTGAGCCTTACCCTGTTTACCGGCTTTGTACAGGCCACCGTCCTACAACGCCCGATCACGTTGGACACCGGCACCGGCGAGCTTTTCGGCTCGTTATTGCTGCCAAAGTCCGACACGCCGGTACCGGTTGTCCTGATCATTTCCGGCTCCGGTCCTACAGATCGTGACGGAAACAACCCCGACGGCGGACGCAACGACAGCCTCAAGCGTCTCGCTTGGGTACTGGCCAAACACAACATCGCCAGCGTGCGTTATGACAAACGCGGCGTGGCGGCGAGCCTTGCGGCAACCCCGGACGAGCGCAATCTGTCGGTTGAAGCCTACGTGGCCGACGCCGAGGCCTGGGGCCAGAAGCTCAAAACCGACCCGCGCTTTGGCCAACTGATCCTGCTGGGCCACAGCGAAGGCGCCTTGATCGCCAGCCTCGCAGCGCCGAGCCTGGATGCCGCCGCGGTCATCTCCATGTCCGGCAGCGCCCGGCCGATCGATCAGGTGTTGCGCCAGCAATTGAGCAATCGCCTGCCGCCACCGCTGATGCTGCGCAGCAATGAATTGCTCGACAGCCTCAAGGCTGGCCACACTGACGACAACGTGCCGCCGCAGTTACAGGTGATTTTCCGCCCGAGCGTGCAGCCGTATCTGATTTCATTGTTCCGCCAGGACCCGGCGGCGGCGTTCGCCAAGTTGAAGATGCCGGCGCTGATCATCCAGGGCAGCAATGACATCCAGGTCGGCGTCGGTGACGCCAGGTTGTTGAAGGCCGCCAAACCGGACGCCGAGCTGGCGCTGATCGAAGGCATGAACCACGTGATGCGCATCGTGCCCAACGATGTAAAACGGCAATTGGCCTCTTATAAGGATCCACAATTGCCGCTGGCGGCCGAACTCGGCGCGCGAATCATCGGGTTTATTGACGGACTTCGCAGCAGTTAAGCGCCCCTAACCCTCCAGTCCTGAAAAAAACGGCCGATAAGCCTTTGTCGCCAGCGCTATGACTGGCGGCAAGCAGAGCTTGGACAGGATCTCGCCGTTATGACTGATACCCAGACTTCACCCGACACCACCGCTGAAAAAGACGCACCACCAGTGGTCGAGCTGCCGTGGGCGGACGTCCACGCCGAGCACCACAAGATGCTCCGTCTGGCGCCATTGCAAACCGACCGCAACACCGGTGGACGGCCGCTGCGCTTTGTTGAATTCGGTTACGCCGAGCGCAACAACAAGGAACACAGCCTGATGCGCATGAGCATTGCGCTGCCCGGCCAGCGCGTGCGCAAGGAACAGAATCATCTGGACGTGTGGGTCGATCACGCCACCAAGCGCGTGCATTTCGGACCTGACAGCGGTTTGCAGATCGAACCGATGAACCGTGGCATCGGTCGTTTCATGGCCGCTCAGGGCATTACCTGGGCGAAAAAGAGATGGCCCGGCTACACCGTCGACGGCACAGACCTGAACAACAAGGATGCGCTGAACGAAGACACTCGCCTGCGCCGCGATCACTTTTTGCGGATGCATGGTTTCGATGTGATCTACGCCGACGCCCAGCATTTGAAGGGCAGCGTCAAAGAAGTGCAGGTCGGTGACCTGTTGGGTGACTGGAGTACGGAAAAGCTGCAGGTCGTGGAAATTCTTGAGGCGGCGCAGATGCTCCAGCAAGCCGAGCAAAATCTTGCCGAGCAGGAAGTCAAACTCAAGAAACACGAAGAAAAGGTCAGCAAGTACAAGCGCGAAGACGCCGGGCTGCGCTTTACCATTACCTGTCTGGTGGCGTTTGCGGTGTTTCAGGCGGGGTTGTTGATCTGGATTGCGACGCACCGGTAGCAGCTTTTTGTGGCGAGGGGATTTATCCCCGTTGGGCTGCGAAGCGGCCCCAAAAAAAGGGACTGCTGCGCAGTCCAACGGGGCGGTGCGACGTTTCGATAAATCCCCTCGCCACAATGATCGCAGTTAAACGCGGGAAGCGAACAACGCCTGATGATCACGGCACTGTTGCGCCGTCAGCATGAATACACCATGCCCACCGCGCTCGAATTCGAGCCAGGCGAAGTCGACTTCCGGGTACAGCGCCGAGACGTGAACCTGGCTGTTGCCCACTTCGACAATCAGCAAGCCCTTCTCGGTCAGGTGATCCGCCGCTTCGGCGAGCATGCGACGCACCAGGTTCAAACCATCATCACCGCAGGCCAGGCCCACCTCCGGTTCGTGCTGGTATTCGTCCGGCATGTCGGCGAAATCTTCCGCATCGACGTAAGGCGGGTTCGACACGATCAGGTCGAAACGCTGACCCGGCAAACCATCGAAACCATCACCCTGAACCGTGTACACCCGCTCATCGACGCCATGGCGCTCGATGTTCTGGTTGGCCACTTCCAGTGCTTCGAACGACAGATCGGCCAACACCACTTCGGCGTTCTGGAACTCGTAGGCACAGGCGATACCGATGCAGCCGGAACCGGTGCACAGGTCGAGAATCCGCGCAGGTTCGGCGCCCAGCCACGGCTCGAAACGTTTTTCGATCAGTTCGCCAATCGGCGAACGCGGGATCAATACGCGCTCATCGACAATGAACGACATGCTGCAAAACCACGCTTCACCCAACAGGTAGGCGGTAGGAATGCGTTCTTCGATACGGCGCTTGAGCATGCGTTGCAGCTTGACCAGCTCGTCTTCTTCAAGATTGCAGTCGAGATAGCTGTCGGCGATTTCCCACGGCAAGTGCAAGGCACCCAACACCAGCTGACGCGCTTCGTCCCAAGCGTTGTCGGTCCCATGGCCGAAAAACAGATCCTCCCCATGGAAGCGGCTGACGGCCCAACGGATATGGTCACGCAGGGTACGAAGTCGGGAAGTGATCACGAGGCAAACTCCAAAAAAAACGACTGGCGATTCTAACAGCCAAAACGCGTCTCGACGACGCGGGAAAACTACCGGCGCAAATGTAGGACTATTCTATTTTTTCGGCCGGCTATTGAACAAAACGGGCCTATTGACAAGGCTGCGAGCCAGAAAAGACGGCGCCTACGATGGTAGCGATTCACAGAAGCGCTCAGCCAGAGGACAATGTCGCAAAAGCCCCACTCGAAGGAGCCCCAGAATGTCCGTTCCAAAAACGATGTTTCAACTCAGCGGCCGCGGTTATGCAGCAGCCGTTCTGAGCCATGCGACCCTTGTCATCATCGATGCCCAGAAAGAATACCTCAGCGGCCCATTGGCCTTGAGCGGCATGGATGCTGCCGTCGCGAACATCAAGCAACTGGTGGCCGCTGCCCGTGCAGCCGGCCGGCCGATCGTCCATGTCCGCCACCTCGGCACCGTCGGTGGGCTGTTCGATCCGCAAGGTGAGCGCGGTGAGTTCATCCCGGGGCTGGAACCACAGGGCGACGAAACCATCATCGGTAAATTGCTGCCGAGTGCGTTCCACGGCACCGAACTGCTGGAACGCCTGCAGAATCTCGGCTCGCTGGACCTGATCGTGTGCGGTTTCATGAGCCACTCCAGCGTCAGCACCACGGTGCGCGCCGCGAAGAACCTGGGCTTTCGTTGCACGCTGGTGGAAGACGCCTGCGCGACTCGCGACCTGCCTTACAAGGGTGGCGTATTGAGCGCAGACCACGTTCAGCAGACCGAAATGGCGATCATGGCGGACAACTTTGCCACCCTCGCACTGACTCACGGACTGATCTGATCAATGCTCGATGAGCGGTCCATGCCGCCGCTCATCCGCAAAAGCCTATCATTTGCTGTAATTGTCTTAGCCTCAGGAACATCCCGGTCAACTCCCGGTCGAAGGGCCGATACCCATTGAGGAAGGTCGGAATGAAGTTATCCGATGGTTTTGACGCTCGCCGCTTGCGGCCCAAAGGCCAACGCAACTGGCGTTTTCGAATCGGCGCGGCATTTGCTGCCTTGCTGTCGATGTGCGGTGTGTTGCTGGCGATGGCAGGCATAGCCAGCCTGCTTGGCCACGCGCCCGCCCTGGGCGAGTTGAATACCAACCGGGTCGGTTCGGCAGTGATTCTGGCGATTGGCCTGTTCGTGCTGTACCTCGGCGTGTGGCTGTGGCGTCGCTGCCGTCGCCGCTCGCGGCAGTCGCAAGAGCTGAACATCTCCCCGCACTTGATGAAAAAGCACGACTGAGCCGAGCGCTGCGCGTTTTCTCGCGCCCCATTCGCCTCGAGTTGGGTAAACTGGCCGCCCTTCGCGGAGGCTGACATGCAAGACGACGATTTTTCCCTGTTCAAAAGCGCGATCCAAGGCGTCAAGCCGATCAAACACGATCGCGCCGAAACCGGCAAACCCAAAGCTGACCGTGCGCAAATTGCCAAGTTGCGTCAGGCCGCCACCGTTCGCACCGATGCCACCACCGTTGACGGGCTGTCCGATCAGTTCGTTATCGATGTTGGCCCGGAAGACGAGCTGATGTGGGCGCGTGACGGTGTTCAGGAAAGCCAGATGCGCAAGCTCAAGATCGGGCAGATCCCGTTCGAAGGCAGCCTCGACCTCCATGGCATGAGCGTGGAAAAGGCTCGGGAAACCCTCTGGGCGTTTCTGGCCGAAGCGACCAAATTCGAAATCCGCTGCGTGCGCGTCACCCACGGCAAGGCCGTGCGTCTGGACGGCAAGCGACCGATGATCAAAAGCCACGTCAACACCTGGCTGCGCCAACATTCACAGGTACTCGGCTTCACCTCGTGCCAAGCGAAACACGGCGGCGCCGGGGCCGTTTATGTGATGCTCAAACGGACCATGATGGAAGGTCGCGACGAGTAAAGCGGTCGCCTGGCAAATTATCGGGATAACGATTTGCAATGATATGGGAGCTCCCGTAATACTTCGCAGATGGAATTTAAAGAACGACTCAAAGCAGCCCGCCAACACGCCAAGCTCAATCAGACCGAGCTTGCCGCGCGCGCCGGCCTGACGCAAACCTCTATCTCCGACCTTGAGCGCGGGAAATCGAAGGCAACAGCCTTTGCTGCCCAGATCGCTTCGGTGTGTGGCGTTTCACCGATGTGGCTGGCTGAAGGTGTCGGTGACATGCTTAAAGGCGTGTCCGATGCTGTTCCGTTGAATCGCATCCCTCCAGGCGTTTCAATGTCAGACATCCAGCCTTGGGACGACAGCACGCCCCTGGATGACGACGAGGTTTATGTCCCCTTCCTGCGTGAAGTTGAGCTGGCGGCCGGTTCAGGCCGTTTCGTGATCGCAGAAAACGACAGCGCCAGGCTGCGTTTCTTCAAGAAAGACTTGCGTCACAACAACGTGCAGTTCAACAACGCCAAGTGCGTGGTGGTGAGCGGAAACAGCATGCTCCCGGTACTGCGCGACGGCGCTACGGTTGGCATGAACGTCGGAAAGAACTCGCTGGGCGACATCGTCGACGGCGAGATGTACGCGATCAACCACAACGGCCAGCTCCGTGTGAAACAGGTCTACCGACTGCCAAGTGGGATCCGCCTCCGCAGTTTCAACCGTGACGAGCATCCAGACGAGGACTACACGTTCGCCGAGATTCAGGAGCAGCAGATTGCGATCCTGGGCCATGTCTTTTGGTGGGCGATGTACTCGCGGTAAATTCATCCAAGAGAAGCCCGCCAAGCGCGGGCTTTTTTGTACCTGAAATATAGGCGCGAAATAAAATATGGGAATACCCATTGACACAAAATATGGGAACGCCCATATTTGTTTTCAAGCCAACGGGAAATCGATCGGAAGCTGCCAGGCATCACTTCTGCCCATTCACTGAGTGGGCAGTGGGATGTAGGCCTGCATCAAACGCAAGGCTCACCAGAGCAAAAAGCGACATCAATGGACTGAGGCAAAAACCATGACTGTAGACATCAGCAACTTCACCATCGCTACCCCGCTTCCAATCTCCGACACCAACCCGATTGCGCTTGAGCTCATCGGCTGGCGGGCACTTCTCGAATGCCCCGACGTCATCTCAATGCTTGAAGATGGTTCGCTGCAGATGACGGCGCCGACACTTGGAGCCTCGAGCAAGAGCACACTACGAACCCGCTGTGAGTGGAAAGAGCCAGGTTACTGGCTGTTCTCCAGCGCAGCGGACCACTGGAACCGACAAGAAATGCGACTGACGAAGGTCAACTCGCTGCAGAAAGTCGTGATCGGCCAGATCCATGTGAAGGATTCAGAGCGACCTCCGGTAAAGGTGTTCTGGAACAAAGGAAAAATCACCATGGGGTTCCGAACCAGTTACCTCCAGGACGATCCGGTCAACTCGACGATTTTGGAGAACGTGCCGCTCGGTGCACTTTTCAAAATCAACATTCACGCCAATTCGAGCGGCGCCGTCTCTGTATCGGCTAGCTGTAACGGCGTTAAATCCACTTCCGCGATCATGCGCCTCGACAACACCTGGGACACGAAAACACTCGCCTTCCACGGTGGTGTGTACAACCAGATCGATTACTCCGACACCACCGACCCGCTAGACGGTTCTGTCTGCATCATCAGCGATCTGTCGATCACTCACGCCTGAGACGACCTGCTCGGCCTGATGAGCAAGACAGGCTTAAGGGAAGCATCACTGCTGCACCTTGGCGACAGGGTGTAGCGGGATGCGCAAACCCGAAATGACCGATTTGGGGATTCGCGCCCGCCGGCAATACAACTGCCGGCACACATACGCTACCATGTGCCCCATGTCGGGGATGAACCCTGCGTTTATTGCCACTCAGCTCGGTCATAGCGTTCAGATATTGCTATCGACCTGCACCCGATGGATCAACGCCAGCACCGACTGGGGTGAGCCCGGGAAGATTGAAAAGAGCTTGATTGGTACACAATTGGTACAGACAGAAACAGTACCCCTCTGAAACCCGTATGGAATCAGCCTCTGTGACACTGGAACAGAACTACACCGCGATTCTCGGCCAACTGGGCGAGGACGTCTCCCGCGAGGGCCTGCTCGACACGCCAAAACGTGCCGCCAAAGCCATGCAGTACCTCTGCCGCGGTTATGAACAAACACTGGAAGAGGTCACCAACGGTGCCTTGTTCAGCTCCGACAACAGCGAAATGGTGCTGGTGAAGGACATCGAGCTCTACTCGTTGTGCGAACACCACCTGCTGCCGTTTATCGGCAAGGCTCACGTCGCCTACATCCCGAGCGGCAAGGTATTGGGCCTGTCGAAAGTCGCGCGGATCGTCGATATGTACGCCCGCCGCCTGCAGATCCAGGAAAACCTCAGCCGCCAGATCGCCGATGCGGTCCAGCAAGTCACCGGCGCCCTGGGCGTTGCGGTGGTGATCGAGGCCAAGCACATGTGCATGATGATGCGCGGTGTGGAGAAACAGAATTCGTCGATGATCACGTCGGTGATGCTGGGTGAGTTCCGCGAAAACGCGGCTACTCGCAGCGAGTTTCTCAGTCTGATCAAGTAATTTGCGGCAGAAGAAAACCGGCATTCATCGCCGGTTTTTTTTCGTCCGTGAAAATCAGGTAAGCTGCGCGCCTTCTGTTTGCCCCTGTGAGGCTTATACCGTGTTCGTTAAAGCACTTCGTGTCGGCCTTGGCCAACTGATCATCTTCATCGACTTCATTACCCGCCCAGGCAAAAAGCAGCGCCCTGCCGCCGCTCAGGCTCAGGTCGAGACGGCCGCCAAGGACCTGACCCTGTATCAGTTCCACGCCTGCCCGTTCTGCGTGAAAACCCGTCGCACCCTGCGCCGCTTGAACGTGCCGGTGGCCTTGCGCGACGCGAAGAACAACGAACAGGATCGCCAGGCCCTGCTGGAACAGGGCGGCAAGATCAAGGTGCCGTGCCTGCGCATCGAAGAGAATGGCCAGACGACCTGGATGTATGAGTCCAAGGTGATCATCGATTATCTGGACAAGCGGTTTGCCGCCGCCTGAAACCGTACAGATTTCGGATAAAAATAAACCGGCCCATTGGCCGGTTTATTTGTTTTTGCACCCTTCGCACCAGCAGCCTCAAGCCGCTTTTGCCGCCAGGGCCTGACGCAGCACCGCTGCCAACCTTTTGAGCCCTTCGTCCAGCCGTGCCGGATCGATGTGACTGAAGTTCAGGCGCAAATGCCCCGGATTGCTGTCCGGCTCGGGGAAGAACGGCTCGCCCGGCATGAACGCCACATCCGCTGCCAGTGCAGCCTTGAGCAGCGTACGCGTGTCCAGCGGCTGCTTGAGCGTCAGCCAGAAAAACAGCCCACCCTGCGGCACATTCCAGTCCGCCAAATCCGCAAAATGCGTTTCCAGGGCTGACTGGAACGCGTCCCGACGAACCCGGTAGAAGTCCCGCAGCTCGCTCAAGTGATGCTGGAATTTGTCGGTGCCGATCCACTGCAGCGCTTGCCACTGGCCCAAGCGATTGGTGTGCAGGTCGGCCGATTGCTTGAGTTTCAGCAAGTGCGGGAAGAGATCCGGACTGGCGATCAGATAACCGATTCGCAATCCGGGCAACAGGGTTTTCGATACGGTGCCGGTGTAGATCCAGCTGGCCTTTTTCAAGCGACTGACAATCGGCGTGGCGCTGCCGCCATCAAACGTCAGCTCGCGGTAAGGCTCGTCTTCGATCAAGGTCACGCCGAACTCATCGAGCAATGCTGCCACGGCATCGCGTTTGGCTTCGCTGTAGCGCACGGCCGAAGGATTCTGAAAAGTCGGGATCAGGTAGATGAACGCCGGACGGTGTTTCTCCAGACGAGTACGCAACTGCGCCAGGTTCGGGCCATCAGCCTCCAGCGGGACAGTGATGCAGTCGGCGCCGAACAGCTGAAAAATCTGCAACGCCGCCAGATAAGTCGGCGCTTCGAGCAAAATCTCGGTGCCGTTGTCGATGTACAGCTTGGCCGCCAGATCGAGGGTTTGCTGGGAGCCGCTGACCACTAACACCTGACTCGCCTCGCAGGGTACGCCCAGCGCCCGCGCCTCTGCTGCCAGCGCTTCACGCAGCGCCGGCTCACCTTCGCTCATGCCGTATTGGCCCATGGACAGCGGCATGTCGGCCCACTCGACTTTTGGCAGCATGGCTTCGGCGGGCAAGCCGCCGGCGAACGACATTACTTCCGGGCGCTGGGCGGCGGCGAGAATTTCACGGATCAAAGAACTTTTAAGGCGCGAGACACGTTCGGAAAATGCCATGGGGGGTCACCGGTAGCGAGGCCTGAGGAAAATGAGTCAAACTGATTGACCGAAATTACGACAGACCGGACGGATACGTCAACATGCTTGACCTTAAAAACTCTGCGACTCAGCAACAGGCGATGGAAGCGTTTTTCTTCGGTTATCAGGCATTCACCGCGAAAGCCGACGAAATGCTCGAGCGGCGCGGTTTGAGCCGGGTGCATCAGCGCATTGTGTTTTTTATCGCGCGCTACCCGAACTTGAGCGTCAAGGAGTTGCTGGCGTTGCTCGGGGTAACGAAGCAGGCGCTGAACATTCCGCTGCGCCAGTTGGTGGAGATGCATCTGGTGAACAGTGTCGCGTCCGAAACCGACAAGCGTAAGCGGTTGCTGGAGCTGACCGACGATGGTGCGCGGTTTGAGCAGTCGTTGCGGCGTGAGCAGGTGAAATTGCTGGAGCGGGTATTTGCCGAGGCCGGGGAGACGGCGGTGAATGGGTGGCTGGCGGTGAATCTGGCTTTAGGAAAAACCCAAGCGCCAACCGAGTAACCGATCGTCTATAGCCGATATATCCCGATCAACAAACTTTTCGTCTACAAAATCAAAAACATTATTTGCTTTATTTGTATACAAAAGCATAATCCACTTCGTGCGAGTTCCTGACCAAGAGGTCAACAAATTCGCAAGTACCTCAAAGGGTCGCTGCCACCCTCATGGGTCCGGCCCTGGAAATAACAATAAAACTCTTGAGGAGTATTCGCTGTGGAAAGCCGCAAATCCGAAGCCCCGACGCTGGAACTCTCGCCGCCATTACGCAATGGCTGGCTGGAGCGCATCTTCAAACTCAGCTTGCATGGCACCACGGTGAAGACCGAGTTGATTGCCGGTCTGACAACCTTCATCACCATGGCCTACATCATCTTCGTCAACCCCAACATCATGGCCGACGCCGGGATCGATCACGGTGCCGCGTTCGTCGCTACTTGCATCGCCGCCGCGTTGGGTTGCCTGTTGATGGGCCTGTACGCCAACTGGCCGGTCGGCCTTGCGCCGGGCATGGGCCTGAACGCCTTCTTCACTTACACCGTGGTCGGCACCATGGGCTACAACTGGGAAACCGCCCTTGGCGCGGTGTTCGTGTCCGGTGTGTTGTTCATGTTCCTAACCTTTTCGCGGATCCGCGAATGGCTGCTCAATAGCATCCCGGTCAGTTTGCGTTTTGCCATGGGCGCCGGTGTAGGCCTGTTTCTGGGGCTGATCGGCTTGAAAACCGCGGGCATCGTGGTCGACAGCCCGGCCACCCTGATCAAGCTCGGTTCCCTGCGCGAACCTGGCCCGCTGCTGGCCGCCATCTGCTTCCTGATGATTGCCGTGCTCAGCTACCACAAAGTGTTCGGTGCAATTCTCATCAGTATCATCACCGTGACTCTGGCCGGTTGGGGCCTGGGCCTGGTGCACTACGAGGGCATCATGTCTGCCCCGCCGAGCCTGGCACCAACCTGGATGGCGATGAATGTCGCCGGCGTATTCAACGTCAGCATGATCAGCGTGGTACTCGCTTTCCTCTTCGTGCACATGTTCGACACCGCCGGCACCCTGATGGGCGTCGCCCAGCGCGCCGGTCTGGTGAATGCTGACGGCAAAATCGAAAACCTCTCCCGCGCTATGAAAGCCGACAGTGCTTCCAGCGTATTTGGTGCGGTGGTCGGTGTTCCGCCAGTCACCAGCTACGTGGAAAGTGCCGCTGGCGTAGCGGCAGGTGGTCGGACTGGTCTTACCGCCGTGACCGTAGGTGTGCTATTTATTGCCGCAATGTTTTTCGCACCGCTGGCTGGCATGATCCCCGCTTACGCAACCGCCGGTGCGCTGATTTATGTAGCGATGCTGATGATGGGCGGCATGGCGCACATCGAATGGGACGAAGCGACCGACAGCATTCCGGCGATCGTTACCGCGATCATGATGCCGCTGACCTTCTCGGTCGCCGACGGCATTGCGCTGGGCTTCATCACTTACGTGGTACTGAAAGCCTGTACCGGTAAGCACAAGGAAATTTCCGTCAGCCTGTGGGTGCTCTGCGCGATCTTCATCGCCAAGTTCATTTTCTTGTAAGCCGTCTACGTTTCAAAAACAGTGTTTCAAAACAGCCTCACCCCGTCGGGTGAGGCTTTTGTGCAAATGGAGGAAAGTGATGAGTCTGGAAACCTGGCTGCTGTTCAGCGGCGCTGCGCTGGTGGTAATCCTGATCCCGGGGCCACTGTCTTTGCTGATGATCAGCAACAGTCTGAATTTCGGTTTGCGTCGTTCTTACCCGGCGTTTCTGGGTGGCGTGATTGCGTCGATCTGCTTGCTCAGTGCGTCGGCGCTGGGTTTGGGCGCCTTGCTGCTGGCATCGGAACAGTTGTTCAGCGCGCTGAAGATCGTCGGGGCGCTGTACCTGTTCTACCTGGCCTGGCAGAGCTGGCAGCAATCACGCCAGCCCTCCCACGGCGCTGAAGTGCCCCAGGCTGCGCCGGTTCCGCGCTTTCGTGCACTGTTCGGGCGCGCGTTTATGTTGGGCGCCAGCAACCCGAAAGACATTTTGTTCTTCGCCGCTTTCCTCCCGCAATTCCTCAGTGCCGAGCAGCCGTTCCTGCCGCAGTTGCTGATGATGATTGCGACCTGGACCGTGCTGGATTTGCTGTGCAAGTTGGCTTATGGGCTGGGTGCTCACGGGGCGGCGCGGTATCTGCGCAGCGGCAAGGGACAGAGCTGGTTTAACCGGGTGAGTGCGGGGTTGTTCAGTGGTGCCGGTGCTGCGTCTCTGTTGAGCCGTTAGTAAAGCAAGATCAAAAGATCGCAGCCTCGTTTCACTCGATGTAGTGGTTCAGTTTTTTTGAACCGCTCTGTAGGAGCATTAAGCCGCTTGCTGCTCAAACAGCGCAGGCGGCAGGTGGTTCGAAGCGGAATGGCAACGGCGATGGTTGTAATGTGAGATGAAGCCC
>NZ_JAGYGJ010000078.1:0-15191 GCF_019947405.1 Pseudomonas sp. GL-B-26
GCTCGCGAAGGCAGTTTGTCATTCAGCATTTATGTCGACTGACCCACCGCCTTCGCGAGCAAGCCCGCTCCCACATTGGTTTTGTGTCTGGCTTGAACCCTTTCGCTACTCGGCGCATCTTTATTACTTGTCGCAAAACAAGAATAAGGAACCGTCATGTTCGATATCAGCACGTTCCCCCAAGCCGATGCCGTCCGCCGGGCTGCACAATTAAGTCAAGACGACTACAAGCGCCTGTACCGCCAGTCCATCGAACATCCCAGCACCTTCTGGGCCGAACAGGCCACACGCTTTCTCGACTGGAGTAAGCCGTGGGATACCGTCCAGCGCTATAACCTGAAAACCGGTGAGGCGAGCTGGTTCGCCGGCGGAAAGTTGAATGTCAGTTACAACTGCATCGACCGTCACCTGGAAAAGCGCGGCGATCAAATCGCGATCATCTGGGAAGGCGACGACCCCGCCGAATCCGCGCAGATCAGCTACAAAAAACTTCATCACAACGTCTGTCGCCTGGCCAACGTGCTCAAAAGCCGTGGCGTGAAGAAAGGCGACCGCGTGTGCATCTACATGCCGATGATCCCCGAAGCTGCCTACGCCATGCTCGCCTGCACGCGCATTGGTGCGGTGCATTCGGTGGTGTTCGGTGGTTTCTCTCCGGACTCTGTGCGTGACCGGATTCTCGATGCCGACTGCCACACCGTGATCACCGCCGATGAAGGCGTGCGCGGCGGTAAAGTCGTGCCGCTCAAGCAGAAAGTCGACAAGGCGCTGCACAGTTGCCCGAACGTCAGCACCGTCATCGTGGTCGAGCGCACCCAAGGCGAAGTGGACTGGGTCGAGGGCCGGGACATCTGGTATCACCAGGCGCTGCGCGACGTCAGCGACGATTGCCCGCCTGAACCGATGGACGCCGAGGACCCGCTGTTTATCCTCTACACCTCCGGCAGCACCGGCAAACCCAAAGGCGTGCTGCACACCACCGGCGGCTATCTGCTACAAGCGGCGATGACCTTCAAGTACGTGCTCGACTACCGCGACGACGAAGTTTTCTGGTGCACCGCCGATGTCGGCTGGGTCACCGGCCACAGTTACATCGTCTACGGTCCGCTGGCCAACGGCGCGACCACGCTGATCTTCGAAGGCGTACCGAGCTACCCGAGCGGCTCGCGCTTCTGGCAGGTGATCGACAAGCACCATGTGAACATTTTCTATACCGCCCCGACCGCCCTGCGTTCCCTGATGCGTGAAGGCCCCGAACCGTTGAAGGAAACCTCCCGCGCGAGCCTCAGATTACTCGGCACTGTCGGTGAGCCGATCAACCCGGAAGCGTGGGAGTGGTACTTCAATGCCGTCGGCGAACAGCGTTGTCCGATCGTCGATACCTGGTGGCAGACCGAAACCGGGGGCATCATGCTCAGCCCTCTGGTCAGCGCTCAACGAATCAAACCCGGCTGCGCCACGCAACCAATGTTCGGCGTGCAACCGGTGCTGCTCGATGAAGTGGGCAAGGAAATCAAAGGCGCCGGCAGCGGCGTGCTGGCGATCAAGTCCAGCTGGCCGGCGCAGATCCGCAGCGTCTACGGCGACCCGCAACGAATGGTCGACACCTACTTCAAGCCCTACCCCGGTTACTACTTCACCGGCGACGGCGCACGGCGCGATGAGGACGGCGATTACTGGATCACCGGGCGCATTGACGACGTGATCAACGTCTCCGGGCACCGCATCGGCACCGCGGAAGTGGAAAGCGCGCTCGTGCTGCACGACAGCATCGCCGAAGCGGCGGTGGTCGGTTACCCCCACGACGTCAAGGGCCAGGGCATCTACGCCTTCGTCACCCCCATGAACGGCACCGAACCCAGTGACGAACTGAAGAAAGCATTGCTCGCTCACGTCAGCGAGGAAATCGGCAGCTTCGCCAAACCGGACCTGATCCAGTGGGCGCCGGCCTTGCCGAAAACCCGTTCGGGCAAGATCATGCGGCGCATTTTGCGCAAGATCGCCTGCAACGAACTGGACAGCCTGGGCGACACCTCGACCCTGGCTGACCCGAGCGTGGTCCAGGAGTTGGTCGATAAACGCCTGAACCAATAATCGCTTGTTTCAAAAGCCTGCGCGGCCGTTAATGGCCGCGCCTCCTTTTCCGCCACTGAGTCGCCATGGAATTCATCCGAACCCGTATCGAAACCCAGATCATGAGCCTGACCGGTCTGTCGCTGGGCAAGCTCGACCTGGAAAACCCCAAGGGCGATCCCGGCCTGTTCGGCCCCGATTCGGTGAGCTGGCAAGTGCATGGTGACTTCAGCAGCATGCTGATCGGCGGCATCAGCGCCCTGATGCTGCAGGCACTGCATCCACTGGCCCTGGCCGGGGTCTGGGACCATTCGAATTTTCGCGAGGACATGCTCGGCCGACTGCGCCGCACCGGGCAGTTCATTTCCGGCACCACCTTCGGTTCGCGAAAGGACGCCGACTGGCTGATCGAGAAAGTCCGCACCATCCACCTGCAAGTGACCGGCACGGCACCAGATGGCCGGCCCTACACCGCCAGCGATCCCGATCTGTTGACCTGGGTGCACGTGGCCGAAGTCAGCAACTTCCTCGCGGCCCATTTGCGTTACCGCAATCCGAACCTTTCCCTTGCTGATCAGGACCGTTACTACGCGGAAATCGCGCTGGTCGCCGAACGGCTCGGCGCCCGTGACGTGCCGCGTTCGCGGCAGGAAATTGCCGATTACCTTGAACGCATTCGCCCACAGCTACTGTGCGATGAGCGCAGTCGAGAGGTGTTACGGCTGTTGTTGAACGCCCCGTCCCCCAGCCGTTTGGCCAGACCTTTCGGCGGTTTGATGATGAAGGCCGGGATCGACCTGCTGCCGGACTGGGCCAGTGACATGCTTGGCGTCAGCCAGAGCCCGCTGCAACGCAAGCTGATCCGCGCCAGCGTCAATCGCAGCGTGCCGATGCTGCGCTGGGCGGTGCGTAACGGCTCGGCGCACCGGGCCAAACGACGGATGGGTTTGCTCACCTGAGCTCAGGCCCTACACAAAATAACGCTGAATGTCGGTTATCTGTGGCGAGGGAGCTTGCTCCCGCTGGGCTGCGAAGCGGCCCCATAACCTCTGTACTTGTCGAAGATTTTGCGAGCGCTTCGCACTCGAGCGGGAGCAAGCTCCCTCGCCACAGGTGCAATGCTGTTAAACTCCCGCGCCAAATTCCCTCCTGCAAGGCGCCCAGCATGTCTTCCTTGAATCAGGCGCTGCGCGCCGCCCTCGATCGTCGCCAAGACCTGCTGGCCGAACTGCATCAGCAAGGCACCGATTGCTATCGCCTGTTCCACGGCAGCCAGGAAGGCGCCGGCGGCCTGACGATCGACCGCTACGGCCCGCAATTGCTGGTGCAAAGCTTTCACCAGTCGCTGGAACGAGATGCGCTGCTGCAACTGCATGACACCATCAATCAGCACCTGGGCCTCGAAACGCTGCTGGTCTACAACGATCGCTCCCGTGGCAACTCGCGCATTGACCGTGAAGACACCGTCTACCGCGCCGACGAAGCCGCCCTGCAAGACTTGATCGGTCACGAATGGGGCTTGAATTACCGGGTTCGCGGCCGTCACGCCGGCCAGGATCCGCTGCTGTTCCTCGACCTGCGCAACACGCGCGGCTGGGTCAAACAGCACAGTAAAAACAAAAGTGTGCTGAACCTGTTCGCCTACACCTGTGGCGTCGGCCTGAGTGCTGCGGCCGGTGGCGCGAGCGAAGTCTGCAACCTCGACTTCGCTGAAGGCAACCTGGCTGTCGGCCGTGAGAACGGCCTGCTCAATCCGCAGTTGCCGACCATGGACTTCATCCAGTCCGACTACTTCCCGGCCATCCGCCAGTTGGCCGGCCTGCCGATCAGCCTGCGCCGCGGGCAAAAACTGCCGAGCTATCAGCGTCTGGAACAGCGTCAGTACGACCTGGTGCTGCTGGATCCGCCAGCCTGGGCCAAGAGCGCTTTCGGCACCGTCGACTTGCTGCGCGACTATCAAAGCCTGCTGAAGCCGGCATTGCTGACCACCGCCGACAATGGCGTGCTGATCTGCTGCAACAACCTGGCAAAAGTCAGCATGGACGATTGGCGTGAGCAGGTTTTGCGTTGTGCAGAGAAAGCCGGTCGTCCAGTTCGTGAATGGACAGTGATGAAACCGGGCGGCGATTTTCCGTCAATGGATGAGCAGCCGCCGCTAAAAACCCTGATTCTGCAACTCTGAGATTCGTCCGAAAAATCATATAATTCCTATAAAGCTTGATCACTTCGGAACCGGAAACGCGTGCCATACTCCAACGCACTCCGATTCAGACAGATGAAGCCACACATGCCCAAAGGATTGATTAGCGCTATTGGCGCTCTGTTGACCGCTCTAGCCCTCTACAGCCTGCTGGGGTTTCTGATTTTGCCGGGCATCGCGTTGCGGGTGGCCAATCAACAATTGGCCAATTACGCAACGACGCCCGCGACGATTCAGCGGATCGAACTCAACCCGTTCAGCCTTGAAGTGACCCTGTGGGGCCTGATCATCGGCGAGCCGGGCAAGGAGCAGGTCGGCTTCGAGCGACTGTATGCAAACTTGCAGATCGACAGCCTCTGGACCAAGGCGCTGCACCTGTCCGATATCGAAATAGACAAACCCAAGACCGAAATCCTCTTCGGCAAGGACGGCAAGCTCAATCTGCTTGGCCTGTTCAAAATCCCCGCCAGTGAACCGACCCCGGCCGACCCGAACGCCAAACCGTTCCCGTTGCGCATCGAGCGGATCAAACTGGCCGGCGGTGTCGTGCACTTCCAGGATCAACGCCCCAGCGAACCCATCGAATTCCTCTACGACAAACTCGACTTCGAACTGAAAAACCTCAGTACCCTGCCTGAAGACAGTGCCGACATGACCTTGGTGGCCATCGGCCCGGCAGGTGGACAGATCGACTGGACCGGCAATTTCAGCCTGATCCCGATCGCCTCCGAAGGTAAGCTGAAGATCACCGATGGCAAGATGAAATCCTTTTGGCCCTATGTGCGTGACGCGGTGCCACTGGTGCTTGAAGACGGCGTCCTCAGCCTGAGCACCGACTACAAACTGAACCTGGCCAAGGAGACCGAGCTGCTGTTGAGCAACGTCGCCGTCAGCATCGCGCCGTTTGCGATCAAAGCACCAGACGGTCGACCGCTGGCGAAGCTTGAGCGGCTGGACATCAGTGACACCACCGTGGACCTGGCCAAGCAGCAAGTGGTCGTCGGCAAGATCCGCAGCCAGAAACTGGAAACCTGGGCCGCCCTCGAAGCCGACGGGCAACTCGATTGGCAGAAACTGTTCGCCAGCCAACCGTCCAAAGAAGCCGTCAAAGCCAAGGCCGAGCCGGCCAGCACGCCGGCAGCCGCCGATTCACCGAAACCCGAACCGGCGCCACCGAGCAAGCCATGGCAAGTGCTGCTCAAAGACGTGCAACTGCGCAATTACCAAGTGCATCTGGCTGACCGCAAGGCGCAACCCGCCGTAGCGCTGGATGTCGGCCCGTTGAACCTGGACCTGCAGAATTTCGATAGCCTCAATGGCTCGCCTTTTAACCTCAAGCTCGATACGGGCGTGGGCAAGCAAGGCAAGATCACGGCAGACGGTATCGTCAATCTCGCCCCGGTCAGCGCCAGGTTAAACGTACAAACCAAGGACATCGACCTGCGCGTCGCCCAGTCCTACATCACCCCGTTCATTCGCCTGGAACTGCGCAGCGGCATGCTCGGCAGTGATCTGGCGGTCGATCTGAAAAGCACCGAGCCGCTGGCATTCAGCGTCACCGGCCGTGCTCAGGTCGATCAACTGCATACCCTCGACACCCTCAAAACCCGCGACTTCCTCAAGTGGCAGCAGTTGGTGCTTGAAGGCCTGAACTATCAGCACGGCGACAGCCTGTCGATCGACAAGGTCAACCTGTTCCAGCCTTATGCGCGCTTCATGATCAACGATGACCGCACCACCAATATCGATGATCTGCTGATTCCGCAACCGCCCGACTCAGGCGCCAAAACTGCTGAGGCCAAACCTGCCAGCAAGGAAAAACCGCTGGGCATCCACATTGGCGGCATTGCCATCAATGACGGCTCGGCCAACTTCGCCGACTTCAGCCTGACCCCGAATTTCGCCACGGCCATTCAACAGCTCAATGGGCAAATTGGCACCATCGACAGCCGTCAGGCGAAACCGGCCAGCGTCGATATCAAAGGCAAGGTCGACCGTTATGCACCGGTCACCATCAAGGGCTCCGTCAACCCGTTCGACCCGATGGCCAGCCTCGACATCGCCACCAGTTTCAAACGTGTTGAACTGACCACGCTCACGCCCTACTCCGGCAAGTTCGCCGGTTACCGCATCCGCAAGGGCCGCCTCAATCTCGACCTGCATTACAAGATCACCAACGGCCAACTCCTGGCCGAAAACAAAGTGGTGGTCGAGCAGCTGCAACTGGGTGAAAAGGTCGACAGTCCAGACGCCGTGAGCCTGCCGCTGAAGCTGGCGATCGCGTTGCTCAAGGATGTCGACGGCAAGATTTCCATCGAGCTGCCGGTGAGCGGCGACCTGAACAACCCGCAATTCAGTGTCATGCCTATCATCTGGCAGACCCTGCGCAACCTGATCGTGAAGGCCGCCGCGGCGCCCTTCAAAATGATTGGCGGGCTGGTCAGTGGCGGTGGTTCAGAAGATTTGGGCACTGTGTCGTTCGCCCCGGGCTCAAGCGACCTGAGCAAGGATGCCGAGGGTTCGCTGGTGAAACTGTCCCAGGCCCTCAAGGAACGTCCGGCCCTGCGCCTGGAAATCGAAGGCACGGCGGCTGCAAGCAGTGATGGCCCGCTGATCGCCGAGCAACGTCTGGAGCGGGAATTCCAGTACAACTACTACAAAATGCTCCAGCGTCGCGGTGACAAGGTGCCGGCTCAGGCTTCATTGCTGGAAGTACCGGATAACGAGAAAGGTCCGCTGCTGGAAGGGATCTATCGCACGCGCCTGAAGACGCAGCCACCCGCCGAATGGAAGGATCTTGGCAAGGAAGAACGCACGGTAAAAATGCGCGAAGGCGTGATCAAGTTCTGGAGTTCCAGCGACGTGCTGTTGCGTCAGTTGGGTCAGGAACGCGCCAGCAGCATCAAGGACTATCTGGTCGACAAGGGTCAGTTGGCCGATGACCGCGTGTACTTCATCGACGCTAACCTCGGCGAGGCGGAAAGTGACGGTCGGGTGGTTACGCCACTGCATCTGGACGCCGAGTGATGGGCGCGAAATGGCTGATGAGCCTGGCTCTGGCGATGGCCGCCAGTCAGGCCTCGGCAGCCGATACCCTGCGCTGCGGCAGTCAATTGGTCAGTGTCGGGGACAGGTCCAGCGAAGTGTTGCAGAAATGCGGAGAACCGGTCAGCCGTGATCTGTTGGGCTACAAGCGCAGCGCTAACCGACGGGAAGAGTTTCAAGTCGAGGAATGGACCTACGGGCCCAACGGCGGGATGTACCAGTACCTGCGTTTTGAAGGTAATCGTTTGAAGCAGATCACCAGCAAGCGCGGTAACTGAACCCACCACAACCCTAATGTGGGAGCGGCGGTGCGACGATTCGACTTGCTCGCGAAAGCGGTGTGTCAGTCCACATCAATGTTGTATGTGAGTCCGCATTCGCGAGCAAGTCGAATCGTCGCACCGCCGCTCCCACATTTTGTTTTGCGTCGCTCAAAAATAGAACAGGCCCCTGACACGAATGCCGGGGCCTGTAATGGCCACATCCTTATGGCCTTTCGCATGAACTCTCCTGAGGCGGCAGACGTATTGCTCGGCCCGTCTGCCGCGCCTTCTCCCAGTCCAGGCGAGAAGCCTTGCCTTACTCGGCTTTCAGGCCGTCAGCGGAGACCGCTTTGACGCCTTTGATTTTCTTGGTGATCGCCACGGCGGTGGCTTTCTGAGCGTCAGTTACCGCAACGGTAGACGACAGAGACACTACGCCTTTGTTGGTTTCGACTTTGATGTCGGTACCAGGAATGCCTTTTTCAGTCACCAGGTCTGTTTTGACTTTGGTGGTGATCCAGGTATCGGAAACATCCTCTTTCGCTTCAGTAACCTCACCAGCGGCCAGCATCATAGGTGCTTGAGTGGCTTGGGTTTGAGCAAATGCAGCGTTGGCCATGGTCAGGGTCAACGCGGTAGCAGTAGCGGCAGCGATAGCGAACTTCTTCATACGAGTAACTCCTGTTTTTCATAAAGTCTGCTGCGTGTCTTGTCAGCAGGGTTACTGGAGATATTGCGAACGCTGTGCCAACTTTGAGACAGACAATAAATACATATAAATCAATAGTTTATAAAAACACCTGATTTTCGGATTCATGCAAAATGCATGACTTCAAAATTATCGACATGCAAGTTGCGGGTTTTACCGCAGGCCTAAGGCCATGAATTGTTGGAAGTTTTCTCAATTACTCGATTTTTCCCCGAACGGCGAACAAAAAAATGCCCCGTCAAACAGACGAGGCATGTTCAACCAGCCAGATTACGCGCCGCTGCCGGGGCAGCCTTTTGGTGCGAAGTCAGCGTTAACCGTGCTGGTACACGTCCAGGCACCCGCCGTGTTCCCTGATGAGCGAGTCAGTGTGATGGTCTTGCCCAACACCGGTCCTGGCGCATTAACCAGCGTACACGTGATCGTGCCTGCACCGTCTGTAGCCGTCCCTGAAGCAGCCAGCGTGCAATTGGAGGTCGTCGCCGTCGCGTTACCTGCAACCAATAGCAATGTAGGGTTGGTGCCTTGGTTGATGATGTCTTCGAAAGGCACTTTCAACGCGCTGATCTCAGCCAGCCCCGCCGTGACTTTGGCCCGGGCCTGGTACTTGGAATATTGCGGCAACGCAAACGTCGCCAGAATCCCGATGATCGCCACCACGATCAGCAGCTCGATCAGGGTAAAACCTTTTTGAGTCTTCATAGACAAGCTCCATGCATGAGTCGAAATCTCATGATCTGAACTAGCCGCAGCACAGCCCATGCCAAAGCGCCGCGCCCCCTGTTGGCGGGGACGTGAGGCGAGTGCAACGCCCTTTCCTACCCCCAGAATCCGCACTATCTGACACTTTTTGTCACCTGAACGCCGCTGGTTTGGTTCCTTCCCTTGACTAGGCTATAAGTCATGAACTGTCTGCGTCCGGTATCCCAATGAATGACATCGCCCTTAGCGGTCTGGCCAAGCAATTGGTCCTGGCCGAGCTGCTCACTGACAAAAGCGCGCAACAGGCGTATCAGCAAGCCCAACGCAACAAAATATCCCTGGTCAGTTATCTGGTGCAGAACACACTGGTGAAGAGTCGCCAGGTCGCCGAGATCGCTTCGGAACACTTCGGCATGGCCTTGCTCGACCTCAACTGTCTGGACAAGGAAACCCAACCCAAGGGTCTGGTCAGCGAGAAGCTGATTCGCCAGCACCACGCCCTGCCCCTCTGGCGGCGCGGCAACAAATTATTTGTGGGCGTTTCCGACCCGACCAATCATCAAGCCATCAATGACATCCAGTTCAGTACCGGGCTGAATACCGAAGCCATCCTGGTGGAGGAAGACAAGCTCAGCGACGCCATCGAAAAATTCTTCGACACCCAAGGCACCGGCCTGGAAGACATGGCCGACGTTGACCTCGATGGCGTGGACATCGAGTCGATCGATGACAACAAGCAAGACGCCATCGCCGGACAGGATGCCGATGACGCGCCCGTGGTGCGCTTCGTCCACAAGATGCTGCTGGATGCGATCAAAAGCGGCTCTTCCGACCTGCATTTCGAGCCCTACGAAAAAACCTACCGCGTGCGGATGCGCACCGACGGTATCTTGCGTGAAGTCGCCAAGCCACCGATTCACCTGGCCAATCGCATCGCCGCGCGGCTGAAAGTCATGGCCAGCCTCGACATCTCCGAACGGCGTCGGCCTCAGGACGGGCGGATCAAGATGCGCCTGTCCAAGAGCAAATCCATCGACTTTCGGGTCAATACCCTGCCGACCCTGTGGGGCGAGAAAGTGGTGATCCGGATCCTCGACCCGTCCAGCGCTCAAATGGGCATCGACGCCCTCGGCTATGAGCCCGATCAGAAAGACCTGTACATGGCCGCCCTCAAGCAGCCACAGGGGATGATTCTGGTGACCGGGCCCACCGGCTCGGGCAAGACCGTGTCGCTCTACACCGGGCTGAACATTCTCAACACCGTGGACATCAACATCTCCACCGCCGAAGACCCGGTTGAGATCAACATGGAGGGCATCAACCAGGTCAGCGTCAATCCCAAACAGGGAATGGATTTCGCCCAGGCGCTGCGCTCGTTTCTGCGTCAGGACCCGGACGTGATCATGGTCGGCGAGATCCGCGACCTCGAAACCGCCGAAATCGCCATTAAAGCCGCCCAGACCGGACACCTGGTGCTGTCGACCCTGCACACCAACAGCGCCGCCGAAACCCTGACTCGCCTGCACAACATGGGCATTGCGGGTTTCAACATTGCCACCTCGATCAGCCTGATCATTGCCCAGCGCCTGGCACGCAAGTTGTGCAGCCAGTGCAAGAAACCCATCGATATTCCCCGGGAGGCGCTGCTCAGGGAAGGCTTCCCCGAGGAACGCATCGGCTCATTCACGATCTATGAGCCTGTCGGTTGCGATCAGTGCAACGGCGGTTACAAAGGCCGAGTCGGGATTTACGAAGTGGTGAAGAACACACAGGACCTGCAACGGCTGATCATGGCCGAAGGCAATTCACTGGAAATCGACAGTCAAATGCGTAAAGACGGCTTCAACGACCTGCGCACGTCAGGCTTGCTCAAGGCCATGCAAGGCATCACCAGCCTTGAAGAAATCAACCGGGTCACCAAGGACTGAATATGGCGGTCAAAGCAGCAAAAATCAGCGTCTATGCCTGGGAAGGCACAGACCGCAAAGGCACCAAAATGACGGGCGAATTGAGCGGTCAGAATCCGGCGTTGATCAAGGCCCAATTGCGCAAGCAGGGCATCACCCCCGGCAAGGTACGCAAGAAGTCCACCTCGATTTTCAACCTGGGCAAGCGCATCAAGGCCCAGGACATCGCCCTGTTCACCCGGCAGATGGCGACCATGATGAAGGCCGGTGTACCGCTGTTGCAGTCTTTCGACATCATCGGTGAAGGCTTCGATAACCCGGCCATGCGCACACTGATTGACGAGGTGAAACAGGAAGTCGCGGCGGGTAACAGCTTCGCCGCCTCCCTGCGCAAAAAGCCTCAGTATTTCGATGAGCTCTACTGCAACCTGGTCGATGCCGGCGAGCAGGCCGGTGCCCTCGATACCCTGCTGGAGAGAGTCGCGACCTATAAGGAAAAAAGCGAAAGCCTCAAGGCCAAGATCAAGAAAGCCATGACCTACCCACTGGCAGTGGTGTTCGTCGCGATCATTGTGACCGGGATTCTGCTGGTCAAAGTGGTGCCGCAGTTCGAATCGGTGTTCAAAGGGTTTGGTGCCGAATTGCCAGCCTTCACGGTGATGGTCATCGGCCTCTCGGAGTTCATGCAGGACTGGTGGTGGGCGATGCTCGGCGTGCTGATCGCGGCCATCTTCGGTGTGCGCCACGCGTTTAAAACGTCGCAAACCTTTCGGGATCGAATGGACACCTGGCTGCTGAAATTGCCGCTGATTGGCACGCTGA
Organism: Pseudomonas sp. GL-B-26; assembly: GCF_019947405.1. Classification (NCBI taxonomy): domain Bacteria; kingdom Pseudomonadati; phylum Pseudomonadota; class Gammaproteobacteria; order Pseudomonadales; family Pseudomonadaceae; genus Pseudomonas; species Pseudomonas sp. GL-B-26. The sequence continues at coordinate 11,722 of NZ_JAGYGJ010000078.1, forward strand.
TGTACAAATCCGCCGTGGCCCGTTACGCCCGCACGCTGTCGACTACCTTTGCGGCGGGTGTGCCACTGGTGGAAGCCCTGGATTCGGTGGCCGGCGCCACCGGCAACATCGTGTTCAAGCGCGCGGTGCTGCGCATCAAGCAGGACGTATCCACTGGGATGCAACTGAACTTCTCCATGCGTGCCTCCGGCATTTTTCCGAATATGGCGATCCAGATGACCGCGATTGGCGAAGAGTCCGGCGCGCTGGACGATATGCTCGACAAGGTCGCGAGCTTCTATGAGGACGAAGTGGACAACATGGTCGATAACCTCACCAGTCTGATGGAGCCGTTCATTATGGTGGTGCTGGGTGTTATCGTCGGTGGCCTGGTGGTTGCAATGTACCTGCCCATCTTCCAACTCGGCACAGCGATCTGACATGCCCTTGAACGACATTCTGACCCTCCACCCATTGACCTTCGTGATCGCAGCCCTGTTGGTCGGCCTGCTGATTGGCAGCTTTCTCAATGTGGTGGTCTGGCGCCTGCCAAAAATGCTTGACCGCGAATGGCGTGAGGAGGCCCGTGAAGTGTTGGGCTTGCCAGGCGAAACACCACTGCCAACCTTCAACCTGATGCTGCCCCATTCCCAGTGCCCACATTGCGGCCATCGAATCCGCGCCTGGGAAAACATTCCGTTGCTCAGTTATCTGTTTTTACGGGGGCGATGCTCGAACTGCGCAGCAGCCATCAGCAAGCGCTACCCGCTGACCGAACTGGCCTGCGGACTGCTCTCGGCGTTCATCGCCTGGCATTTCGGTTTCGGCTGGCAAGCCTGCATGGCGCTGCTGCTGAGCTGGGGGTTGCTGACCATGAGCCTGATCGATGCCGAGCATCAACTGCTACCGGATGTGCTGGTGCTGCCGCTGATATGGTTGGGGCTGATCATCAACAGTTTCGGGCTCTTCGTGTCCCTGCATGAAGCGTTGTGGGGCGCGGTGGCCGGTTATATGGCGCTGTGGTCGGTGTTCTGGCTGTTCAAGCTGATCACCGGCAAGGAAGGCATGGGCCACGGTGATTTCAAGCTGTTAGCGATGTTCGGCGCCTGGGGCGGCTGGCAGATCCTGCCTCTGACCATCCTGTTATCGTCGATGGTGGGCGCCGTTGTCGGCGTGATTTTGCTGCGTTTGCGCAATGCGAAAACCTCCACACCGATCCCCTTCGGACCCTATCTGGCAATTGCCGGCTGGATTGCCTTGCTCTGGGGTGGTCAAATAACCGGCTTCTATTGGCAGTTTGTCGGTTTGAAATGAATACCCCTGTGGAAAAACCCTGGATTCTCGGCCTGACCGGCGGCATCGGCAGCGGCAAAAGCGCGGCTGCCCAGCACTTCATCGACTTGGGCGTACACGTGGTGGATGCCGATCATGCGGCACGTTGGGTGGTGGAGCCGGGGCGCCCGGCGCTGGCCAAAATCGCCGAACACTTCGGTCCCGGCGTATTGCAAGCCGACGGACAACTGGATCGCGCGGCGTTGCGCAAACTGATCTTCGAAGTGCCAGACGAACGCCGCTGGCTCGAAGCGTTGCTGCATCCGTTGATCGCCAAGGAAATCGCCGATCATCTGGCCAAGGCACAATCGCCTTACGCGATTCTGGTTTCGCCGCTGCTGATCGAGTCCGGGCAGTACGCCACGACCCAACGGGTTCTGGTGATCGATGCCCCGGAACACCTACAGATCGAGCGCACCCTGCAGCGTGACCAGACCAGCGAGCAACAGGTCCAGGCGATCCTCAAGGCCCAGTCCAGCCGACAGGACCGCGTAAGCCACGCCGACGATGTGGTGGTCAACGACCGCGACCTCGCCTGGCTGCACAGCGAGGTCGAACGCCTGCATCACTTTTACCTTACTTTGCGTGGAGGCCAGTCATGAGCCAAATCCCAACCGTCGATTGCCCAACCTGCGGCGCCCCTGTTGAATGGAGCCCAGAAAGCAAATTCCGGCCATTCTGTTCGGACCGTTGCAAGCTGATTGACCTGGGCGCCTGGGCGTCGGAAGAACACAAGATTCCGGTCAGCCCGGATGCCGAAGACGACCTGTTCAGCGAAGACTTCGAGCCGCGTCACTGATCTTCAAGGCCGCATAAAACCGTAGTCCTGGCTGTCATCGAGGTTTTCCGCAAGAAAACGCAACTCATCGGCCAGGTCTTCGGCGCTGCGCACTGCCTTGCTCTGTTGCACCACTGCACTGAGCAAGGCGCGCAGGCTCAATCCCGGATCAAACCCCACTTCCTGCGCCCCATCCAGACTCTGACGCAACTCCTGCCTTGCCCATTCGTAGACACTCATTTCGATGCTCCTGAAGGTTTTCCCGAGCATGGATTCGTGAGCGATTTTTGCCTTTGATGTGGATCAAGATTTGGGATCGTCGTCTTTCCAGGGGGCCGAAAGGTAGCGCGTGCGATTGAACGTCTCCAGCCACTCGGGACAGAAAACCACCAGCGCACTGACCACCATGCCGTTGATGAACGCTTCCGGGAAAATCAGCAGCCACAGATATCCGACAAAATCTTCCAGCCAATAGGGCATGGCAAAACGTTCGTCGAACCACAGCAGCCACAGCGCCAACAGCAGGCATAGCAATGCCGACAGCGCCGCTGCAAAAAATCCGGACACGAAGATATACACAAAGGGATTACGCGGTTGCGCTCGCTCCACCAGGATCGCGCAGCACTCGGTGACCAGCACCGGCAGCAGAATCAGCAGCGCGCCGTTGACCCCCATCGCCGCCAGATCCTGCCGCCCGAGCAGCACTAGTCCCGCTTGCGCGACCAACCCGCCGACAATCGCCAGCGGCCAGTCGAGCAACAGGGTCACGGCGGTCATGCCGATAAAGTGGTAGGACACGCCGGTGTCGAAGTCTTGTCGCACCAGCCAAAGCATGAACAGCGCGAACACCGTACCGAACAACAGATGCTGACGGCGACTGTCGCTGAACAGTTCGACCCACGGTGCTCGCGCAACGGCCCAGATCAGCACCGGCACATAGATCAACCAACCCGCCGTGAGGGTTTCGGGTGACAGTAACTCGGCGCCGATCATGGCTGGGCACACTCCCTTGTCTTGCCGAAAGAGAACAGGCCTTCAGTCTACACCGCCCCTCGAGCGCCCTTCGGCTTCAGGCCGGCACACACATTTGTGGTGAGAGGGTTTGCTCTGGGGGGCGCTCTACTATTGGGGTACATATCCGGTTCTGCGGTAACGGCTGATTACGGTTTCGCTTTTACAGCGAGTCACTTGGAAAAGCCCCAAGTAACCAAGGGCTTCTGCCCCTCCATTCGGTGCCTCGCCTAGGCTCGGCATGCCCTCACTCCGGCATTGCTCCGGGGGCCCGCCGCCATCGGCCATCCATGGCCGGGGGCGGCTACCGCGGCATCCTTGCCGCGGTGCCCCCTGCGCAACGCCTGCGTTCGGCCTCTGGGAAAGGGGC
>NZ_JAGYGJ010000079.1:0-13639 GCF_019947405.1 Pseudomonas sp. GL-B-26
CGCGTAAACCCCCACCCGATCTCACACGGTTTAGAAGCCAGCCAGGCAAACCTGTGGGAGAGAGCATTTGTGGCGAGGGAGCTTGCTCCCGCTTGAGTGCGCAGCACTCACAAAAGGGGCCGCTACGCAGCCCAGCGTCGGAGCGCCGCCCGGAGCAAGCTCGCTCGCCACATAGCTCGCTCCCACAAGGATTGCGCAGGCTGCCGGCCGTGTCGTTTACGACTGTTCGATGGAAATTGTCATGTCCAGGTTTTCTGCTGACACACGCTTGAGCGCTGCCCAAGCTTCTTTTGCCTTGAACGAATCCAGCATTCGTTTCAGGCACGCCACCGCCTTCCTTTGCGGTGCACTGCTGACCCCCATGGTGCTGGCCGATGAACACGCCGGTCATAGCGAAGAACTGAGCCCGACGGTGATCACCGCCATTGCGCCGAGTTCGCCACTGACCATCGTCACCAATCCCAAGGACCCACGCCAACCGGTGCCGGCCAGCGACGGTGCCGATTACCTGAAAACCATTCCCGGCTTCGCCCTGGTGCGCAATGGCGGCACCAACGGCGACCCGGTGCTGCGCGGCATGTTCGGCTCGCGGTTGAACATCCTCACCAACGGCGGCCAGTTGCTCGGCGCCTGCCCCGGCCGAATGGACGCACCGACCTCCTACATCTCGCCGGAAACCTACGACAAACTGACCGTGATCAAAGGCCCACAAACCGTGCTCTGGGGACCGGGCGCGTCGGCCGGGACCATCCTCTTCGACCGCGAGCCGGAGAGTTTCGGCGAACTCGGCACGCGGGTGAACGCCAGCGTGCTGGCCGGCTCCAACGGCCGTTTCGACAAAGTGGTGGATGCTGCTGCCGGCGGGCCATTGGGTTACGTGCGAGTGATCGGCAACACCGCGCATGCCGACGACTACCGGGACGGCAACAACGACACCGTGCCGTCGCGCTACGACAAATGGAATGGCGACGTCGCGGTGGGTTGGACCCCGGACGCCGACACCCTGCTGGAACTCACCGCCGGCAAGGGCGATGGCGAAGCGCGTTACGCGGGACGCGGCATGGACGGCTCGCAGTTCAAGCGCGAAAGCCTGGGCCTGCGTTTCGAGAAGTCCAACATCGGCGACGTGCTGGATAAGGTCGAGGCGCAGATTTACTACAACTACGCCGACCACGTAATGGACAACTACACCCTGCGCACGCCGTCCGGCACCGGAATGATGGCCGGCCCGATGGCCTCCAACGTCGACCGTCGAACCCTCGGCGCACGGATCAAAGCCACCTGGCGCTGGGCCGATGTGCAGTTGATCAGCGGCATCGATGCGCAGACCAGCGAACATCGCCAACGCAGCGCCATGGGCATCGACGTCTACAAGGATCTGCCGCGCAACAAGGACGCCGACTTCCACAACTACGGCGTGTTCAGCGAATTGACCTGGTACGCCGCCGACCGTGACCGGCTGATTACCGGCGCGCGCCTGGACCGCGCTTCGGCCAAGGATTTCCGGCAGACCACTGGCTCCGGGATGATGGCGCGCCCTAACCCGACCGCCGACGACACCCGCGCCGACACGCTGCCAAGCGGCTTCGTCCGTTACGAGCACGACCTGGCCGACAGTCCGACCACGCTGTATGCCGGCCTCGGTCACACCCAGCGCTTCCCGGATTACTGGGAGCTGTTTTCACCCAAGTCCGGCCCCGCCGGCTCGGTGAATGCCTTCGATTCGATCAAGCCTGAAAAAACCACCCAGCTCGACTTCGGCCTGCAATACAAGACCGAAGACCTCGAAGCCTGGGCCTCGGGTTACGTCGGGCAGGTGCGCGACTACATCCTGTTCAACTACACACCAACAATGATGGGCATGACCTCGCAAGCACAGAACATCGACGCGCGGATCATGGGCGGCGAATTGGGGGCGGCCTACAAGCTGACCAGCAACTGGAAAGCCGACGCGACCCTGGCCTACGCCTGGGGCAAAAACAGCAGCGACGGCAACGCACTGCCGCAAATGCCGCCGCTGGACGCACGTTTCGGCCTGACCTACAGCGAAGACAACTGGAGTGCCGGGGCCTTGTGGCGCGTGGTCGCGGCGCAAAACCGCATCGACCAGAACAAGGGCAACGTCGTCGGCAAGGACTTCGACAAGACCCCGGGTTTTGGCGTGTTCTCGCTCAATGGCGCGTACCGGATCAACAAAAACTGGAAGGTCAGCAGCGGCGTCGACAACCTGTTCGGCAAGGCGTACGCCGAGCATTTGAACCTGGCGGGCAACGCCGGTTTCGGCTACCCGGCCAATGACCCGCAAGCCATTAAAGAACCGGGGCGCACGCTCTGGACCAAGGTGGACATGAGTTTCTAACAAGAAAAAGTCAAAAGATCGCAGGCTACGCCAGCTCCTACATTGCAACGCGTACCCCCTGTAGGAGCTGTGTAGGAGCTGTCGAGTGAAACGAGGCTGCGATCTTTCCAAGACAATTGAATCGCCAAAGCGGAGCACAACCGATGAAACAGCCCAAACCGAATTTCTACAACCTGGCCTGGCGCTGGCATTTCTATGCCGGTCTGTTCGTCGCGCCTTTCATGGTGATGCTGGCCCTGACCGGCATCATTTACCTGTTCAAGCCGCAACTCGATCCGTTGATGTACGGCAGCCTGCTGAACGTCCCGGCCGGGCATCACAGCGTCCCGGCCGATGACCTGCTCAAGCGGGTGAAAGAGGCTTATCCACAAGCAACGATCAAGCAGTATTTGCCACCGGTCAACGCCGAACGCAGCGCGCAATTTGTCGTGATCGATGGCGGTAATGAGCTCAACGTTTTCGTCGATCCCTACCACGGCGATGTCCTCGGCGAGCAAGACGCCAAAAAGAATCTGCAAGCCGTAGCGCGGGCGATTCATGGCGAATTGATGATCGGCACCGTCGGTGATCGACTGATCGAACTGGCCGCCGGTTGGGGCGTGGTGTTGGTGGTCTCCGGCGTCTTTCTGTGGTGGCCGCGTGGCCAGGCGGCCGGCATCCTGTGGCCGCGTTTGAACAGTCGCGGTCGAGTGCTCTGGCGTGACCTGCACGCGGTGACCGGGTTCTGGGGCGCGTCGTTGTTGCTGGTGATGCTGCTCAGCGGCATGACCTGGACCGGGTTCTGGGGCAAGCAATACGCGCAAGTGTGGAATGTCTTTCCGGCAGCGATGTGGGATGACGTGCCCAAGTCCGATGTCGAGGCTCGCAGCCTCAACACTGCCACCCGCCAGACCGTGCCTTGGGCGATGGAAAACACACCGATGCCAATGTCCGGCGACCACGCCGAACACATGGCCCACGGTAGCGCGCAAGCGGGCCCCGCCGCGCCGACCATCAGCTTGCAGGACGTGCAGAACATCGCCGTGCAACGCAAGGTCGAACCGGGTTACAGCATCACCTTCCCGACCACGGCGACTGGCGTGTTCACCATCGCGGTGTTCGCCGACGACCCGCGCAACGACGCCACGCTGCACGTTGACCAGTACACTGGCGATGTCCTCGCTGACGTGCGTTTCGAGCAGTACGGTACCGTCGCCCGCGCGACGGAAATCGGCGTGATGCTGCACGAAGGCAAAATGTTCGGCCCGCTCAATCAGATCATCATCCTCCTGATCTGCCTGATGATTCTGCTCAGCGCCGTCAGCGGCGTGGTGATCTGGTGGAAGCGTCGTCCACAAGGAAAATTCGGTGTTCCGCCGCTGCGCCATGACCTGCCGAAATGGAAAACCGCGATGGTCATCATGTTCGCATTGGCGGTGGCGTTTCCGTTGGTGGGCGCTTCGCTGGTAGTGGTTTGGCTGCTGGATCGGGTGCTGCTGTCGCGCTTGAGCGGCCAGTCTGAATCCGCCTCATCTTCATCCTGAATACAGCGAGATGCCTGTTGCAGCGCGGTTGACCTTACAATGTCGACCCGCTGCAACTACCCCCGCACTTCGAGTACGCAATGACCTCGCTGAACCTCACGAACCTCGCCTGGACACCCCTGGGCCACGGCCATTGCCATCATCAGTTCCAACTGCGTGATGCCTCGTTACACGTGGCCGCCGGTGAGTTCGTCGGTCTGATCGGCCCCAACGGCAGCGGCAAAACCAGCCTGCTGCGCTGTGCCTGGCGCTTCAGCAAACCCGAGCGCGGCGAGGTCAAGCTCGACCACCACAACGTCTGGAAGCAATCCTCGCGCTGGTGCGCGCAACGCATCGCCGTGGTCCTGCAGGAATTCCCCGACGCCTTCGGCCTCACCGTCGACGAAGTCGTCGCCATGGGTCGCACACCGCACAAAGGTCTGTTCGACGGCGACACCCTCGAAGACAGAAATCTCGCGACCCAAGCCCTCGAATCAGTCGGTCTGAAAGGCTTCGAGGATCATGCCTTCGCCACCCTCTCCGGCGGTGAAAAACAGCGCGTGATCCTCGCCCGCGCCCTGGCTCAGCAACCGCAAATGCTGATCCTCGACGAGCCGACCAATCACCTCGACCCGCGCTATCAGCTCGAACTGCTGCAACGGGTCAAACGCCTGAAGATCGGCACCCTGGCGAGCATCCACGACCTGAACCTGGCGGCCGCTTTCTGCGATCGGCTGTACGTGATCAATCATGGTCGCATCGTCGCCAGCGGCACGCCGAAAGAAGTCCTGACCGCCCCACTGCTGCGTGACGTGTTCGGCGTCGAAGCGCTGATCGATGAACATCCCTTGCACGGCTACCCACGAATCACCTGGATAACCCAACCATGACTTTGCGTTCCCTGCTTTGCGCCGCCCTGTTGCTGGGCAATGCCCAAGCATTTGCCGAGGCCACTCACTACCCGTTGACCGTACAGAGCTGCAACCGCGAAGTGACCTTCAAGCAAGCGCCGAAACACGCGGTCAGCCACGACATCAACATGACCCAGATGATGCTCGCCCTCGGCCTCAAACCCCGCATGGCCGGCTACAGCGGTGTGACCGGCTGGAAGTCGGTCACACCGCAGATGCAGACCATCCTCGATGGCTTGCCGGAGCTGGCAGCCAAGTACCCGTCGGTGGAAACCCTGCTCAACGCCAACGTTGATTTCTTCTTCGCCGGCTGGGATTACGGCATGCGCGTGGGCGGTGATCTCACGCCGCAAACGTTGCAGCCATTGGGCATCAATGTCTACGAGCTGACCGAGTCCTGCGCGTTCGTGATGAAGCGTCCGCCGGCCAGCCTGGAAGACACCTACAACGACCTGCGCAACCTCGGCAAAATCTTTGACGTGCAGGATCGCGCCAATGCCTTGATCGCCCAAATGCAGTCGCAGGTCGCCGAAGTGCGCAAGGATCTGCCGGCGGACAAACCTCGCGTGTTCCTCTATGACAGCGGTGAAGACCGCGCCATGACCTCCGGCCGTCTCGGAATGCCGCAAGCGCTGATCGACGCCGCTGGCGGGAGCAATATTCTGGATGACGTCGAGTCGAGCTGGACGCGGGTCAACTGGGAGAACGTGGTCGAGCGCAATCCGCAGGTGATCGTCATCGTCGACTACGGCGAAGTCACTGCCGAACAGAAAGAGCAATTTCTGCTCAACAACAAGGCGCTGCAATCGGTGGACGCGATCAAGCATCAGCGCTTCATCGTGATTCCGTATGTGCAGGCCACACCGGGTATCGACAACGTGCTGGCGGTTGAAACCCTGGCCAAGGGTTTCCACGGCGAATGATCAATCGTCGCTACGCCTTGTTGCTGGTGGCCCTCGGCGCGTTGTTGCTGGTGTCGTGTGTGGTGTCGCTGGGCTTCGGTCCGGCGCGGGTGCCGGTGGACGTGGTGTGGCGGATTTTGCTGCACAAAATTTTCGGTTTCGGCGTGCCGGACTGGGCCGCCGGGCAGGAACACATCGTCTGGCTGATTCGCGTGCCGCGCATGTTGCTTGGCGCGTTGGTGGGCGCCGGGCTCGCGCTGATCGGTACGGTGCTGCAAGCGGTAACACGCAATCCATTGGCCGACCCGCATTTGCTTGGGGTCACCTCCGGCGCGACCCTCGGTGCCGTGATCGTGGTGCTGCATGTCGGTGAAATCGTTGGCTTGCTGACCTTGCCGATCGCGGCGTTTATCGGCGCGTTGCTGAGCATGCTGATCGTGCTGATGATCGCCAACCGCAACGGGAGGCTGGACAGTGATCGGCTGCTGTTGTGCGGCGTGGCGGTGTCCTTCGTGATGATGGCGATCGCCAATCTGCTGCTGTTTCTCGGCGATCACCGCGCGAGCTCGGCGGTGATGTTCTGGATGCTCGGTGGGCTCGGGTTGGCACGTTGGGAGTTGCTGGCGGTGCCAGCGGCCAGCGTGTTGCTCGGGTTGGTGTTGTTGCTGGGCATGGCGCGGCCGTTGAATGCGTTGATGGCGGGCGAGCAGACGGCCGTGACCCTCGGGCTCAATGCTCGTACCGTGCGGTTGCGGGTATTTTTGATTGCTTCGCTGATGACTGGGGTGCTGGTGTCGATCAGCGGGTCTATCGGGTTTGTCGGGCTGATGGTGCCGCACATTGCGCGACGTTTGGTCGGGGCGGAGCATCGGCGATTGCTGCCGGTGTGCGTGTTGTTGGGCAGCCTCTTTCTCGTCTGGGTCGACGTCGCCGCCCGCACCCTGATCGCCCCCGAAGACTTGCCCATCGGCGTCGCCACCGCCGCCATCGGTGGCCTGTTCTTCATCGGCCTCATGCGCCGACGCTAATCCACCCTCATCCCCAGATTTGATTGCAATGTCTGCGCCCCAATGTGGCGCACCTCTTCGCACCAACGCGCCAGGCGCGATCCTTCATGGTGCGCCGCCCAACCGGCGCAACCGCTCTAATACGACATTTCCCTGCCTTTGGCCGACCAGGCACAGCCCTTGCTAAAGACCCTTCAGTAGTCCGCATCTGCCACCAAGAAAATTCATAAGTTCATGGAGATCGCACAATGAAGCGTCGCAGCTTGATCAAGGCTTTCACACTTACGGCAAGCATTGCCGCGATGGGCATGACCTGGAGCCTCCAGGCCGCCGAGACCATCAAGGTCGGCATCCTGCATTCGTTGTCCGGCACCATGGCGATCTCCGAAACGTCGCTCAAAGACATGGCGCTGATGACCATCGACGAGATCAACGCCAAGGGTGGCGTGAACGGCAAAATGCTGGAGCCTGTGGTCGTCGACCCGGCATCGAACTGGCCGCTGTTTGCCGAAAAGGGTCGTCAGTTGCTGACTCAGGACAAGGTGGCGGTGGTGTTCGGTTGCTGGACGTCGGTGTCGCGTAAATCAGTGTTGCCGGTATTCGAGGAGCTCAACGGCCTGCTGTTCTACCCGGTGCAGTACGAAGGCGAAGAGATGTCGCCGAACGTGTTCTACACCGGCGCCGCGCCGAACCAGCAAGCGATCCCGGCGGTGGAGTACCTGATGAGTGAAGAAGGCGGCAGCGCCAAGCGTTACTTCCTGTTGGGCACCGACTACGTCTACCCGCGCACCACCAACAAGATTCTGCGTTCGTTCCTGCACTCCAAAGGTGTGGCGGACAAGGACATCGAAGAGGTCTACACCCCGTTCGGTCACAGCGACTATCAAACCATCGTGGCCAACATCAAAAAATTCTCGGCCGGTGGCAAGACAGCGGTCATCTCCACCGTCAACGGCGACTCCAACGTGCCGTTCTATAAAGAGCTGGCCAACCAGGGTTTGAAAGCCACCGACGTTCCGGTCGTGGCGTTCTCGGTCGGCGAAGAAGAGCTGCGCGGCATCGACACCAAACCGCTGGTGGGCAACCTGGCAGCGTGGAACTACTTCGAGTCGGTCGAGAACCCGGCGAACAAAAAGTTCGTTGCCGACTGGAAAGCCTACGCCAAGAAACACAACCTGCCAGGCGCCGACAAAGCGGTGACCAACGACCCGATGGAAGCCACCTACGTGGGCATCCACATGTGGGCGCAGGCGGCGGAGAAAGCCAAGTCCACCGACGTCGACAAAGTCCGCGAAGCCCTTGCCGGCCAGACCTTTGCCGCGCCGTCGGGATACACGTTGACCATGGACAAGACCAACCACCACCTGCACAAACCGGTGATGATCGGCGAGATTCAGGCGGACGGTCAGTTCAACGTGGTGTGGCAGACCGAAGGGCCGATCCGTGCCGAGCCGTGGAGCCCGTTTATCTCGGGTAACGACAAGAAGCCGGATTATGCGGTGAAGAGCAACTGAGGCGGATCTGGAGTTTGGGGTGGACTTGAAATCCACCCCTCACCCTAACCCTCTCCCCAGAGGGGCGAGGGGACTGACCGAGTTGTCTGGTCGAGCTACTTCGACCTGCGCAATCAAGTCGAACTCAGGTTTTGAAGAGCATGAAGATCGGCCCCCTTTCCCCCTCTCCCCATTGGGGAGAGGGCTGGGGTGAGGGGTCGATTTAACAGGAACACCACCAATGCCCACAGCCCTTTACCGCATCTTCCTCGCCCTCGCGCTCTTACTGCCGATGGCCGCCCATGCCGGCGACGCCGAAGACTTCGTCGCCGCCAATCCCGTGCAACAAGCAAAACTCCTAGAAGCCTGGGCCGCGCAGCCCGATCCTGCGCGTATCGAGCTGATCAACGCCTTGCAGCAAGGCGAGTTGACCGTCGACGGCCAAACCAAAACCCTGCGCCTGAACAACCGGCTGCGCGGTCTGATCGACGCCGCACTGGCCAGCCACCAATTACTCGCCACCGACGCCAAAACCCGTCTGGCCGCCGCGCAGCAATTGCAGAAAAGCGCCAAACCGGCACAGTTGAAATTTCTCGACCAGCAACTGGCTGGCGAAAAAGATGAAAGTGTCCATGCCGCTTTGAGCCTGGCCCTGGCCAATCTGCAACTGGTGGACACCGACCCCGCCGTACGCCTCGCCGCTGTGCGTCTGCTCGGTGAAACCGGCGACCCACTGGCTCGCACTCGCCTCGAAAGCCTGCTGCAACCTGGTGTCGAAGCCGACGTCGGCGTACGCACCGCTGCCGAAACCAGCCTCGCTCAGGTCAAACGCAAACTGCTGATCGGCGAGATCCTCGGCCAGGCCTTCAGCGGCATGTCACTCGGTTCAATCCTGCTGCTCGCGGCCCTCGGTCTGGCGATCACTTTCGGCCTGCTCGGGGTGATCAACATGGCCCACGGCGAGATGCTGATGCTCGGCGCGTACTCGACGTACGTGGTGCAGCTGATGTTTCAGCGCTTCGCCCCGCAAGCCATCGAGTTCTACCCGCTGATCGCGTTGCCGGTGGCGTTTTTCGTCACCGCCGCCATCGGCATGGCGCTGGAGCGCACGGTGATTCGCCACCTCTACGGCCGCCCGCTGGAAACCCTGCTCGCCACGTGGGGCATCAGCCTGATGCTGATCCAGCTTGTGCGGTTGATGTTCGGTGCGCAGAACGTTGAAGTGGCCAACCCGGCGTGGCTGTCGGGCGGGATTCAAGTGCTGCCGAATCTGGTGCTGCCGTACAACCGCATCGTGATCATCGCGTTCGCGCTGTTTGTGGTGGTGCTGACCTGGTTGCTGCTGAACAAGACGCGCCTGGGTTTGAACGTGCGCGCCGTCACCCAAAACCGCAACATGGCCGCCTGCTGCGGCGTGCCGACCGGGCGCGTGGACATGCTCGCCTTCGGCCTCGGCTCAGGCATCGCTGGCCTTGGTGGCGTAGCCCTCAGTCAGATCGGCAATGTCGGCCCGGACCTCGGTCAGAGCTACATCATCGACTCGTTTCTGGTGGTGGTGCTCGGCGGCGTCGGCCAATTGGCCGGTAGTGTGCTCGCCGCGTTCGGGCTCGGGATCGCCAACAAAATTCTCGAACCACAGATCGGCGCCGTGCTCGGCAAGATCCTGATCCTCGCGCTGATCATTCTGTTCATCCAGAAACGTCCGCAAGGCCTCTTCGCACTGAAAGGACGGGTGATCGACTGATGAATCAGCCCCTGATGCTCACGGCCACGCAAAAGGCCGGCCCCAAAGTCACGATCGCTGTCGGCGCAGTGATCCTCGTTTTGCTGCTGATGTTGCCGATGCTGTCGTTGTTGTCGCCGGACAGCACGTTTCACGTCTCGGCTTACACGCTGACGCTGGTGGGCAAGATTCTTTGCTACGCCATCGTTGCCCTGGCGCTGGATCTGGTCTGGGGTTACGCCGGTCTGCTGTCCCTCGGCCACGGCCTGTTCTTCGCCCTCGGCGGTTATGCAATGGGCATGTACCTGATGCGCCAGGCTTCCGGTGATGGTTTGCCGGCATTCATGACGTTCCTGTCGTGGACTGAATTACCGTGGTACTGGGCCGGCACCAGCAGTTTCCTCTGGTCGATGTGCCTGGTGGTGCTGGCGCCGGGGTTGCTGGCGCTGGTCTTCGGCTTCTTCGCCTTCCGTTCGCGGATCAAAGGCGTGTATTTCTCGATCATGACCCAGGCCCTGACCTTCGCCGGAATGCTGCTGTTCTTCCGCAACGAAACCGGGTTTGGCGGCAACAACGGCTTCACCAACTTCCGCACGATTCTCGGCTTTGGCATCACCGAGCCGGGGACTCGCGCGGTGCTGTTTTTCGCCACCGTGGTGTTGCTGGTGGCAAGCCTGTTTATCGGCTGGCGTCTGGCGCAGAGCAAGTTCGGTCGCGTGTTGACCGCCCTGCGGGATGCGGAAAACCGCCTGATGTTCTGCGGTTACGACCCGCGCGGTTTCAAGCTGTTTGTCTGGGTGTTGAGCGCGGTGTTGTGCGGCCTGGCCGGTGCGTTGTATGTGCCGCAAGTCGGGATCATCAACCCGAGTGAAATGTCACCGACCAACTCCATCGAGGCCGCGGTTTGGGTGGCGCTGGGTGGTCGCGGCACGCTGATCGGCCCGCTGCTCGGTGCCGGTGTGGTCAACGGAATGAAGAGCTGGTTCACCGTGGCTTTCCCGGAGTACTGGCTGTTCTTCCTCGGCGCCCTGTTCATCGTCGTGACCCTGTACCTGCCCAAAGGCGTGATCGGTCTGCTGAAAAAAAGAGGTGAACAATGAGAGTGACAGCGACGGCTGAATTCATGCTCGAACCGGCGTTTTTTCCGCCACTGGAACCCAACAGGGACGCCGGCAGCAGCCGTGACGCCATTGGTCTCGGCCAGCGCGTCGGCCCCGGCCTGAACACTCGCCATGGCACGATCCTGACCCTGGAAGACATCAGCGTCAGCTTCGATGGTTTCAAGGCGCTCAACGATTTGAACCTGTACATCGGCGTCGGTGAATTGCGCTGCATCATCGGCCCCAACGGCGCGGGCAAGACCACGCTGATGGACGTGATCACCGGCAAGACCCGCCCCAGTCACGGCAAGGCCTGGTTCGGTGAAACCCTCGACCTGACGCAGATGAGCGAAGTGCAAATCGCCCAGGCTGGCATCGGCCGAAAATTCCAGAAGCCGACAGTATTCGAAGCGCTCAGCGTGTTTGAAAACCTGGAGCTGGCGCAGAAAACCGCCAAATCGGTGTGGGCCAGCCTGCGGGCTCGCCTGAGTGGCGAACAGAAAGATCGCATCAGCGAGGTGCTGGAGACCATTCGCCTGACCAGCTCGGTCAATCGCCCGGCAGGTTTGTTGTCCCACGGTCAGAAGCAGTTTCTGGAAATCGGCATGTTGCTGATGCAGGACCCACAACTGCTGCTGCTCGACGAGCCGGTGGCGGGCATGACCGACGCCGAAACCGAATTCACCGCCGAACTGTTCAAGAGCCTGGCGGGCAAGCATTCGCTGATGGTGGTGGAACACGATATGGGCTTCGTCGGCTCCATCGCCGACCACGTCACCGTGTTGCACCAGGGCAGCGTGCTGGCCGAAGGGTCGCTGGAACAGGTGCAGGACAACGAGCGCGTGATCGAGGTTTATCTCGGCCGCTAGACCTGCGAACACATACCAATGTGGGAGCGGGCTTGCTCGCGAATGCGTCGGCACATTCAACATAAAAGTTGCCTGACACACCGCCTTCGCGAGCAAGCCCGCTCCCACAGGGGATTGGGGAGAATTTGAAGATGCTGCAAGTCGACAAGCTGCACCAGTATTACGGCGGTAGCCACATCCTGCGCGGTCTGACGTTTGACGTGAAAGTCGGCGAAGTCACCTGCCTGCTCGGGCGCAACGGTGTGGGCAAGACCACCCTGCTCAAGTGCCTGATGGGTTTGTTGCCGGCCAAAGAAGGCGCGGTGAACTGGGAAGGCAAACCGATCACCGCGTTCAAGCCAAACCAGCGGGTTCATGCCGGAATCGCTTATGTACCTCAAGGTCGGGAAATTTTCGGCCGGCTGACCGTGGAAGAAAACCTGCTGATGGGCCTGTCGCGATTTCCCGGCGCTGAAGCCAAGGAAGTCCCGGCGTTCATCTACGAGCTGTTTCCGGTGCTGCTGCAAATGAAGCAACGGCGCGGGGGTGATTTGTCCGGTGGCCAACAGCAGCAATTGGCGATCGGCCGCGCATTGGCCAGCCGTCCACGCCTGCTGATTCTCGACGAGCCCACCGAAGGCATCCAGCCATCGGTGATCAAGGAAATCGGCGCAGTGATCAAGAAGCTTGCGGCCCGTGGAGATATGGCGATTTTGCTGGTGGAGCAGTTCTACGATTTCGCCGCCGAACTGGCCGATCAATATCTGGTGATGTCCCGGGGTGAGATCGTGCAACAGGGTCGCGGAGAAAATATGGAGGCCGAGGGTGTACGCGGTCTGGTTACGATCTAATCTGTAGCGTCCTAACGAAAATTAGAGATCATGAATTTACCTGTTCCCACTGCCGTGTTTACCCCCAACTGGCACGCTGAGCTGGAACTCGGCTACGCCCGATTCGGTGACAGTACGCGCCCGGTTCAGCGTCGCCACAAAGGCCCGCTGCGGGTGCAGAAACATCTGTATGCCGAAGGGCCGGAGGTTTGCCAGCACATCATCGTCCACCCGCCGGGAGGGATTGCCGGTGGCGATCGGCTGGACATCTCGGCCAGTGTCGGCCGCGATGCCTGGGCGCAAATCACCAGCCCTGGCGCGGCCAAGTGGTATCGCGCGGCGGGGCCCGCTTATCAGAAGCTCGACTTGAAAGTAGCCGCCGGCGCGACACTGGAATGGTTGCCGCAAGAGACCATTATCTTCAGCGACGCCCAGGCTGAGCTCAGCACTTCGATTGATCTGGAAGGCGATGCCCGGTTGTTTTACTGGGATGTGGTAGCCCTGGGTCGCCCGGCCAGTGGCGAGCGTTTCGACCTCGGGCATTTTCAGGCGCAGCTCGACATCCGCCGTGACGGCCAGTTGCTCTGGCATGAACGCCAGCGCATTGTCGGAGGTGATGGTTTGCTTGATTCGCCGATTGGCCTGGATGGACAGCCGGTGTTTGCGACGTTGCTGGTGACCGGGGACATCGCTAGCGATTTGCTGGAGCAGTGCCGTTCGCTGCCCCATGACGTGCGCGGAGATCTGACCCAGTTGCCGGGGCTTTTAGTCGCACGTTGCCTGGCCGGTGAAGCGCTGCTGGCGCGAGGCTGGCTGATTGATTTGTGGCGATTGCTCAGGCCTGCGTTGCTCGGCCGAGAAGCTGTCCCCCCAAGAATATGGAGCACCTGAAACACGATCAATGTGGGAGCGGGCTTGCTCGCGAAAGCGGTGTGTCAGACACCGAAAATGTTGAATGCAAGTC
>NZ_JAGYGJ010000008.1:0-167038 GCF_019947405.1 Pseudomonas sp. GL-B-26
TCGTGCCCATGCCTGAGCGCCTGGCCCGGTTTCCACCAACACCGTCACGCTCGCTGGAAGCTTATGAAGAAATGCCTGAAAGGCCTCACGTGACTTGATTCGATTCTCGAACAACACCTGACCGAGAGCATCCTCCCCGGCCAACTGAAAGACTCTTTTGGCAAGATCCACCGCAACTGTGGTGCATGCCGCCAGATCGGCTGACAAAGACTGATTGATCGTCGTATGCTTTTTCATGGCCTCGCCCTCGCTGTCGTTGGCTTCTATAAGAATGCCACCGTGGCGCACAGACGCCTCGGCTTGGGCGAGTCCATTCAATTACAAGGATCGTGTTTTGGCTTAACTGATCGGCACTGGCCATCAAGGCGCCCGCTTTTTTGTGTCCATGATCCAAGTGGTTCGCCCGCATCCAACAGACGGCTGACCTTCCCTCAGGAGTGGACCCAAGACGTTCAAGCAGCCCCTTGAAATAACAATCAAGCCCTCCGCGTAGAGCAATACTCCACAATAAGCTGAGTAACCGCCGCCACAATCGCCTGATCCGCGTCAGGCGAGCTGAACAGCCGACATTGCGCATCCGGCAAATCCGGCAATCCTTGTTCTACCCCAATAACCGCCAACCCCTGCCCCAACTGACTGAGTGGCATGGGCGCTACCGCGAAGCCTGCCAGGGCCGCCGCCCGCAACCCGGCGGTGCTGCTGCACAACATCGCCGTGCGTTGGGCGATTCCCGCCTGCGCCAGCCTCGTCAGCGCGGCTTCGCGATAAGGGCACGGCGCGGGGAACAGGGCCAGGGGCAACGGCGTGGGTAACCGGGTGACGGGTTGCGCCGACCAGGCCCACACCAGCGGTTCTTGCCATAGCAACAGCCCCGTTTCGCTGGTTTCGCACAGCGAGCCGATGACCACTTCCAGATGCCCTTGCTTCATCAGCGCCAGTAACGTGCCCGGAATGTTCACCTGCACCTCGATCTTCATCCCGGGGTACTGCGCCGCGAATTCCTGAACAGTGCGCAGTAATCGAGACTCGACAAAATCTTCAGACACCCCGATCCGCAGCCGCCCGTGAAACGGTGTGCGGGTCAGGTCAGTCCAGGCATCACGGTTCAGCGCGAGGATCGTGCGCGCATAAGAGACCAGGCGCTCGCCATCGGCCGTCAGTTGCTGGGAACGGGTGGTGCGCGTCAACAGGGGTTTACCAATCTGTTCTTCCAATCGCCGCACATGGCCACTGACGGCCGACTGAGTGAGGTGCAGCTTCTGGGCCGCACGACTGAAGCCGTCTTCATCGACGACGGTGACAAATGTCTTGAGCAGCAGAGCATCGAACATAGTTTTATACGTGATCAATTGAACAGGAATTTACGATTTATATTTCAAATACAACTATGTTGCAATGCTCTCACCTGCCCTGCTTCCCCATCATCCAAGGTGTGCCATGACGACTCTTCTCCATATTCAGTGTTCGCCACGCAAGCAGCGTTCGGCTTCCCTTGAAGTCGCCCGCAGCTACATTGCGCGTTATCAAGCAAACACTCCGGACACCGAAATCATCACCCTCGACCTCTGGAACATGGCGTTGCCGGAATTCGATGATCTGGCCATGGAGGCCAAATACGCCGGGCTCAATGGCGCGCCGTTGACCGCCGCACAACAAGACGCCTGGAACACGTTAAAAGAGTTGGCCAGTCACCTGCACCGCGCGGATGTACTCGTGATGTCCGTACCGCTGTGGAATTTCAGCATCCCGTACAAACTCAAGCACTTCATCGACCTGGTATCGCAGAAAGACATTCTGTTCAGCGTTGACCCGGAACGCGGTCTGGAAGGCATGCTGCACAACAAACTCGCCGTGGTGATGTACGCCCGCGGCCTGGATTTTTCGGCGCAGTCGAGCACACCGGCGGAGCGCTTCGACTTCCAGAAGCCCTACGTGGAAGCCTGGCTGAAATTTATCGGCGTCACGGATGTGCATTCGGTGATTGTGGAGAAAACCATCCTGGGGGAAGACGTTGATCGGCGCGCGCGTGAGGACGCGACTCAGCAGGCCAGGAACCTGGCAGACAGGTTCAAGTGAAGTAAATGAACTTACTCTTGCCGGACAATATCGACCGAGATCTCCACCGCCGCAATCGTGCCTCTGTTCTCAAGCCAGTGTGTGGTGTTCCTGTCCTCGGGCCAGCCCACTCCCGGCCCGTAATCCGTGGCGACTCCATTTCGATGGTCGGTGATCGTTCCTTGCAGAATGTAGACGGTGCCGGGTCTGTCTATATGGTTGTGAATCGGCCCGAAGACGCCTCCAGGCTCGATGGTCACCTTGCGCATTCTAAGTTGGCGCCCCGCCATACCCTCGATCTCAGGCCCCAGGTCAATCGTTGCAAGTAACGTCACCGTAACGCCTTTCGTCTCGGGTGCAGCCTGTTCGTTGCTCATCGCGCGCTCCCCTCTGTACGTACAGGGCCTAACTAGAAGTAGAGACGCTAAAAGGTGTGATCAGTCGGGAGGCGACAAAGGGTCGTTTTCAGTCGGTCGCGACAGGCTGAAATTCGGCAGCCCGAGCCGCGCTCGAGGCGTCATCGCAGACTATTCTTGATCTGGGTAACCGACCGGTCGCACCGAAGGAGGTCACTCGTTTATGCACTGTGTCCTTTTCGAAATTCCGCCGCGGTTCGATCGGATGCATGAAGGCAAATCGATCCGCGCCGTCATCGAGTTCCGATGAACTACCGGTCTGGGGCACGGCCCCAGGCACTTTTGTCTAACCCCCTGAAACGGAGACGCCAGCATGAGCACCTTGCAACTTCACCCTGCACTGGACAATGGTATCCAACCCGCCGCCGCGAATTTCACAGGTGGCACCCTGCAATGCCAGTGTGCGACAGACAAGGTCGAGGTCAAGATCGACGCACAAACTCTGCATAACCACGCGTGCGGCTGCAGCAAATGCTGGAAACCGCAAGGCGCGACATTCGCCGTCATCGCGGTGGTGCCTCGGGATAAGGTCAGCGTCACTGCCCACGGTGAAAAACTGGCAATTGTCGACGAAACCGCCACCATCCAGCGGCACGCCTGCAAGCAGTGTCACGCCCATCTCTTTGGGCGTATCGAGAACAAGGACCATGCGTTTTATGGCCTGGACTTCGTCCACACCGAGCTTTCGCCACAGAGCGGATGGGCTGCGCCGGGATTCGCGGCGTTCGTGTCCTCCATCATCGAAACCGGCACACCGCCAGCGCAAATGAAGGCCATCCGTGAGCGCCTGCGCTCGATCGGCCTGGAACCCTATGACTGCCTGTCCCCGGACTTGATG
Organism: Pseudomonas sp. GL-B-26; assembly: GCF_019947405.1. NCBI lineage: Bacteria > Pseudomonadati > Pseudomonadota > Gammaproteobacteria > Pseudomonadales > Pseudomonadaceae > Pseudomonas > Pseudomonas sp. GL-B-26. Next base: position 3,310 of record NZ_JAGYGJ010000008.1, read on the forward strand.
GACGCACTGGCGACTCATGTCGCCAAACAGAAAGGCCTGCTCCCCGCCGCCTGATTGATCGGTCGCCGCGGTTTTTTTCCGGACCGCGGCTCCGATTCACCTTTGATGTTGTGCGCCCGACATAATTAACTTAGCGCCATGCTATCAAGCAACGTCAAACAAACAACGCCAAAAACCCAGTCATTTAGCGAACTCCTCGCGACTGGAATTTTTTCATGGCGTGAAGTGTAAAGTGCAAAAGGTGTCCTAGACTACAGGCTCAAATGGTCTGATTTCTTGAATTTTTCACCGCTGCAGCTACTGGTTTTTTATATGAATTCAGACAGCCTTCAGACGCAGCACTGCCTTTATAGAATGCCCTCTATCGACCCAAGAGCGGGATGCGAATATGAACAGTAGTTCCGTAGCGGGCTCTCGATTCAGCGTACTTGATGGATGGCGCGGCATAAGCATCTTGCTTGTCTTGGCATGCCACCTGCTACCACTTAGCCCAAAGGCTTGGCAATTTAATGCCGCCGCAGGCGTTATGGGAATGGCTATATTCTTTACGTTATCGGGTTTCCTGATAACAAATTTTCTGCTCAACAACAGCAGCGTCGTTGATTTTTTAATCCGCAGAATCTTTCGGGTTGTACCGCTCGCCTGGTTGTACATGCTCATTGCTTTACCTGTCATGAACAGCACTTCGGATGTCTACATCGCAAACTTTCTGTTCGTTGCCAACTGGCCGCCTATGTGGCTTGGCAGTGTAAACGGCCACCTATGGAGTTTGTGCATGGAGGTCCAGTTTTATTTCGCCATCGCTTTGCTGGTAGTTCTGATGAGAAACAAGTGGGTAGTGCTAATCCCTTGTCTCTGCATCGCCGTCACGATGTATCGAGTCATGAATGATGTCCATGTTGCAATCAACACTTATTACCGCATTGATGAAATACTTTCCGGATGCATACTTGCACTGATCTACAACAATAGACTGGGTAACATCCTTGACAAACTTCCGACACAAACGGGGATTACGCAAATATTTTTATTCCTCCTGTTTGTCTTGTCCTGCCATCCCGATGCGGGGTTCATGAACTACTTCCGCCCCTATCTTGCCGCAGCGATGGTAGGGAGCACGTTACTCAATAGCCAAACACGAGTTGCCCAGCTTCTGAATAATCGCGTTCTGTTTTATATCGCCACCATCTCGTACGCTCTCTACGTTGTTCATCCGCTGCTAATACATACTTGGCTGGGTAGCGGAGACACCGTCATAAAATATTTGAAGCGCCCTTTGTTGTTCGCCGCCATTTTTCTCACCGCGCATATCTCGACCTTCTATTATGAAAAATGGTGGATTGCTTTTGGTAAGAGATTTGCCAAGAAAGTAGCTAGCCAATCTGTTGCATCGGGCGTTTCGTAGTTTGGGATCTACCGAAGAAGATGTCCGGACTAGACTCGCTCATCCTTGCAGCCCTGCCATACTGTTCAACATGACCAGAGCAACCTTCCGCTTCTACGAGGAGCTCAACGATTTCCTGCCGGCCGAACGGCGGCGGCAGTCCTTCACTTGCGAGTGCGCGCGAGCGGCGACGGTCAAGCACATGATCGAGGCGCTCGGGATACCGCACACGGAGGTCGAGCTGGTGCTGCTCAACGGCGAGTCGGTGGGCTTGGAGCGGGTGATTTTCGACGGTGACCGGCTGGCGGTGTATCCCAAGTTCGAAGCGCTGGACATCAGCCCGCTGCTCAAGGTTCGTGCGCAACCTTTACGGGTGCTGCGCTTCGTCGCTGATGCGCACCTTGGCGGGCTGGCCAACCTGCTGCGCATGAGCGGCTTCGACACCCTCTACGACAATGGCTTCGAGGATGGCGAAATCGCCGAGATCGCTGCGCAGCAAGGACGCATCGTGCTAACCCGTGACCGCGAACTGCTCAAGCGACGGATCATCAGCCACGGCTGTTACGTGCATGCCCTGAAACCGTCGCTGCAGCTGCGCGAATTGTACGAGCGCCTCGACCTGGCGCGTAGCGCGCGGCCATTCAGCCTGTGCCTTCATTGCAACCTGCCGCTGCACGAGATCAGCGCGGAACTGGCCCGGTCGCAGGTGCCGCCACGCGTTGGCGCCCTCTATTCGCACTTCCTGCGCTGCGACGCCTGCCAACGGGTTTACTGGGAGGGTTCGCACTGGCGCGGCATGTGTGCACTGCTGGCACCTCTGCTGTACCGATAGCCGAGCGCATCGGGCCGCCTCTACGACTTGAAGCGCCCCACCAGCCCGTTCAGTTCATTCGAGAGGTGCTAACGCCGGCCTGAGTCTGTGCTGCTCTTCTGCTGCTGCCGATATCTGCAGGTTCTGATCCCTGATTTCATTGACGGACAACTGGATGCCTTCAAAGCTGTCACGTGCGCTCTCGATCGAAGACACACTGGTTCGCGACAGGTCCAGGCAACTTTCCATCTTCTGCGAAACTTCCTGGGTCTTGCTGCCGAGCGTGTTGAGCAACTGGTCGATTTACCCGGTGGAGTCGGACGAAGATAAGCAGGGTTGAAATTACTTGGGAAACAATAGCGTAAACGCCACCCGAAAACCCCAGCCCTCAGCGCCATCTTTCGGGCTGTCAACCCAGTAGCGCGGCCCTGCTTGCAGGCTCATGGGTTGGTGGCCCACTTTAAACAACTGGGTGACGAACAGGTTAATCGGCACTGACCATTCGCGGGTTTGCCAGTCGTAGGTGGATTCTGTGTTGATGCCGTAGGTTGTATAGGTATGGGTGGTGTAGCTGAAGAAAGGTTGCAGAAAGGTTTGGTTGATTTTGTTTTTGTCATCGGGCGGGCTGTTGTCCAGCGACCAGATGTGGTTGGCCAGAATACCGCGGGTCCAGCCATTACTTTGTTTGAGGGCAACCACGGTGGGCCCCGCCCCCCATTGTTCACCGCTCAACAGCTCGTCGCTGCCAGTCGGCACCAGAATCGCCGGCCCAGCCCCCCAAATCCAGCCGCTTACGGTCGGGTGTTTGGGTGAAAAGAAGAAACTCTGGGTCACGTCACCGATACCGGATTTGTCTGCCTGCCCGCCAGGTACCAGGCCATGCTGATCGATGATCGGCAAGATGGTTAGCCCGACTTTGGGTCAAATAATTGCCAAAGCGATCACAGACAGGAATTGAAGGCGTTTACTCATCAGTAGCTCCTTCCCGATATTGAGAATATGGACTACCACTTATGTGTGACCGAATCGGTCCCCGTCAGCTTAGTTCAGGTTTTCTCGACTATGGTTAGTTCGACCTGAGAGGGTGCGTGGTGCGCCGTGAATGACCCATGCCCTATGACCTCCAGCTACCCTTAGTCGAAAGTGGATATTTGCCGAGGTTAATCAGATGCAAGTCAAAACAGCTGCCCTGCCTGCCTCTACGCTGTTTACCTTGTGCTGCCAGCAGGCGTATGCGGGCGGCATCATGCTCTACGAAATCGGCACCGAAAACGCCGGCCTCGCCAACGCCGGCGCCGCCGCCCGCGCTCAAGGCCCGTCGACCATCGCCAGTAACCCGGCGGGCATGAGTTACCTGCCGGGCACACAAATCACCGGCGGCTTGCAGGTGCTCTACGGCGACCTGAGCTTCGATCGCGACGCCGGCACCAATGTCCCGGGCAGCGGCAGTGGCAATGCGCTGGACCCGATTCCCGGTGGCAGTTTCTTCATCAGCCATGAACTGGATGACCACTGGAGTGTCGGTTTCGGCCAGTACGGCGACTTCGGGCTGGCGGTCAATTACGACAACGACTGGTCCGGGCGCTACTTCGCGCAGAACGCCAGCCTCCTCGGTTTGTCCCTGGTGCCCAGCGTGGCTTACCGCTTCAACGAGCAGTGGTCGGTGGGCGTTGGCGTAAGAGCCATGTACGGCATGTTGCAAGCGCAAACCGCCATCGACCGCTCGCCTTTCGGCTTCACCGACCGTGGCGATGGCCAGTTCAAGTACAAGGACAAGGATTGGGGTTTTGGTGCCAACGTGGGCGTGATTTACGCCCCGCAACCGGGCACGCGCATCGGTCTGACTTACACCAGCAAGGTCGACCTGGAGTTCGAAGACGGGCTGGACGTCAAGGGCGATGGCCGGTTGCTGGAGCGAGTCAATGGCACTAACACCCAACTGGATATGACGGTGCCGCAAACCGTCACCTTGAGCCTGTTCCAGCAACTCGACCGGCAATGGGCGTTACTGGCGTCGGTCAACTGGCAGGATTGGTCGGAGTTCGGTGACATCGCCGTGCAGGTCGACACCACGGCGTTCGGATCGCAATCGAGAACTGTCGACGCCGACTTCAAGGATACCTGGCACCTCTCCCTTGGCGCGCAATACCAGGCCACCGAGCAACTGTTGTGGAATGTCGGCGTGGCGTATGACAGCAGCGCCGTCTCGGACAGCAACCGCACCTTCACCGTGCCTATGGGCGAATCCTGGCGCATTGCGACAGGAGCCACCTATGCTCTGAACAAGGACACTGATGTCAACGTCAGCTGGGCCATGGTCTGGCTTGGCGACATGCCGGTGGACCAGACCAAATCCGTATCGGGCACTCGAACTTCCGGTCAGTTTGACAGTGCCTGGATTCAAGCCTTGACCGGAAACATGACCTGGCGATTCTGATCTCCAGCCAACGAAATAAGACGACTTTAACCCAGGAGCACCTACCGCTATGAACTTGCCCCGAAAATTGCTCGTCGGCGCCACACTGGCCGGTCTGTTGCTTGGTGGTTGTACCTCAAAAGTCACCGAACAAAACCAATACTCCGGCTTCCTGCCTAACTACAACAACCTGGAAGAAGTGACGACCACCAGTGGCGAGAAAGCCATGCGCTGGGTGAGCCCGTCATGGAATCCGAATGCGTACGACACGGTAGTGTTCAACAAGCTGGAACTCTATCCGGCGCCCAAACCCAACGAGCGGGTCAACCAGCAGACGCTGGACGAATTGCAGAACTACATGACCAGCAAGGCCAAAGGCGTGCTGGGCCAGAAATACCGGGTAGTGTCCAAAACATCCGCTGCACCGGGCGGCTCAAAACCCCTGATCCTGCGCGCAGCGATCACCGGGGTGAGCGCCTCCAACGAAGGCATGAAGTGGTATGAAGTGGTGCCGATCGCGGCCGTGGTCGGGGCGACGCAGGCAGCTACCGGTCACCGGGATCAGGACACTAACCTGTTCATCGAAGCCGAGTTTATCGACGCGAAAACCAATCAGACCGTGGCCAAAGTCGTACGCAAGGTATTTGGCAGCCAGCTGTCGAACGAGAGCGAGAAAATCACCACCAAGGACTTCAAGGCCGCGATCGACAAATTGAACGCCGATCTCTGGGCCTTCATCCGCAGTTGACTCCTGTTTCAACCGCCAACAAACGTTGGCGGTTGAATAAACCTCAAGCAAAGGGTAGCTGACATGTGGACCCCTTCATCGCTTCGACTCTCAAGATTGCACAGACCGTTACTCATCGCAGCCCTCATCACCAGTGTGCTTGGGCTGAGCGCTTGCGCATCGGTAGATGCGCAGACGACCGCTTACGTCGGGGTCGAGCATCCCGCGCCGACCCTGCCCAGCGAAGTCCAGGTATTACGCGCAGAACCGACGCGCCCCAATGTGCGGTTGGGCGAAATCCTGATCGATGCCACTGTCGATCCTGCGCCGCCGATCACCCAAGTTGAACAAAAGTTGCGTGAAGAAGCCGCCAAACTTGGCGCAGACGCGGTAGTCGTCGTTTACGACCACATTCAGCCCGTCGCCGCTTACGTGACAGGTCCGTTGTGGAGCCGTGACATAGAAACGATCCAGGGACGCAAGCTAAAAGGCATTGCCATCAAATACCAATAACGAGGTGCACAACAATGAAAACTGTCCTGTCCTGGCTGTCGCTAACGTTGGCCACTGTGTTGATCAGTGCCTGCTCCGCCGTGGGATCAACCGATGGCGGTGCCGGTGAAATCGAGATTCGCTCAGGGAAGATCGAGCAGATATCGCTGACGCAGATGCAGACCAATCACGACAGTGGCGTCGGCGCCGTACTCGGAGGCCTTGGCGGACTCGGTATCGGCAGCCTGATCGGTCATGGCACCGGGCGCGATGTCGCCATGGTTGCGGGTGCTCTCGCCGGTGCTGTTGGCGGTAATTACGCAGAGAAGAAAAAATACGACCAACCGATCGAGGCGCAACAGATCATCGTGCGGGTAAGAAGTGGCGTGTTGGTATCGGTTACACAACCGATCAATCCATCCCTGGGTAAAGGTATGAACGTTTATATCCAAGGCTCAGGTAATGATGCCCGAGTGGTACCGCAAGGCGGTTAAACGGCTGGGGCATGCCTCTCTGTAAACCTTCTTTCCGAAACCCTGAATTTTTTTGCGGCACGGTTTGGGATGAGTTGCTTCCCGATCAGCCAGGGTGAATCGGTAGACCCATCTTCGGTAGCCCCCCATGAACTCGTACTTCACGCTGTTCTTCGGAATGTTCACCACCCTACTGGCAATCATCAATCCATTGGAGGCCATCCCTGTTTTCTTGGGCCTGCTACAAGACAAGGACGCCGCCGAACTGCGCCGAGTGGCACGCAAAGCGTGCCTCTACACGCTGCTGCTGATGTTCTTCTTTCTGATCTTCGGCAACCTGCTACTGCGCCTGTTCGAGGTGCCCCTCAGCATGATTCGGGTAGTTGGCGGGCTGATCCTGATGCGTATCGGCTTCGAGCTTTTCGCCCCCTCGCCCAATAGTAGCCTGATTCCCAGCGGCGCCAAGGGCGACCAGGATATTGCCTTCATCCCCATGGCCATGCCGATCATGTTTGGCCCTGGCGCCATCGCCACCGTGATCGGCTTGACCAGCACCATCAAGGATTCCCAACGCGCTGCGCTGTCGTTCGCCGTAGTGGCCCTGGCCATCTGCGCCACGATGTTCACCACCTACCTGTCACTGGTCTACGCCAAGGGCATATTGAAGAAGATCGGCCCGCAAGGCATAGACGCCGCGACCCGCATCGTCGGCTTTTTTGTCTCGGCCATGGGCGTGGGCCTCATTTTCCACGGCACGGTGGAGTTCCTACAGTCGTACGGAGTGCTACTCAATGGGGTGACAAAGTAGGAACTGCAATGACCGCCGAATTTTCCTGTGCCAAATAAGTACTCTTGATCTCTTCAGACATCCCCATCGTCTAGACTTATCCATCCACGAACTGACGTTTGCAGCACCGCAAGGCTGGAGGGTCATCATTACCAATTCTCGCATTTCGAACGAAGTGCAGCGGTAGTCAGATGTAGCTGTACGCCTATATCTATCGATAGAGGAACACGCTATGAGACTTAAACAGATGGTGCTGGTGGGGCTGGCCACCGGTGGCATGATGCTGGGGGCATCTGTGCCCACGCTCACCCAGGCGGCCGACAAAAAACCCAACATTCTGTTCATCATGGGAGATGACATCGGTTGGATGCAGGTCGGGGCTTATCAGAACGGGCTGGGTTTTGACACAACCCCCAGCCTGGACCGGATTGCCAATGAAGGCGCCAAGTTCATGACTTACTACGCCGAGCAAAGTTGCACGGCGGGTCGTAATGCCTTCTTCACAGGCATGACTCCCTTGCGAACCGGCATGATCCCGCCGCAACTACCCGGCAGCCCCTCCTACCTTCGACCTGGCACACCGGCGATCTCCAAGTTCCTGCTCGACCAAGGCTACAACACTGGCGAGTTTGGCAAGAATCACCTAGGTGATCACCCGGACGCACTGCCCACGGCACACGGCTTCCAGGAATTCTGGGGGTACCTCTATCACCTGGATGCCATGCAGCAGGTGAGCTTTCCAGACATCAACAAGAGCCCTACCGAGCAGGGCTTTGCCCCACCGTGCCAGGCGGAACTCATTCCAGGGGTGCCGCCAGTACCAGGCGCAGTCGATCCCAAGACCACCGTTTGTTTGACGCCACCGCGGCCGGTCCTGGCCTGTACGTCCAAGGATGGTTCGGCGCAGAACCAGACGTGCAAGGATGAGGGGCCGCTGACGCTGGAACGCTCGAAAACCGTGGATGAAGAAATTTCCGCCAAGGTGATCGATTTCCTCGACCGCAACGATCCGAAGACGACCAACAAGCCGTTTTTTGTCTGGTACAACCCGGCGCGCATGCACATAACCACCGTTTTCTCGCCCAAGTATGAGGCCATGCTGGGTGAACGAGGGGGTAACGACTGGGGCATCCAGGAAGTCGGCATGAAGCAGATGGACGACAATATCGGCCTGGTATTGAAAAAGCTCGAAAGCATGGGGCAACTGGACAACACCATCGTGGTGTTCACCACGGATAACGGCGCGGAAAGCCAGACATTCCCCGATGGCGGCATGACGCCCTTCAAGGCTAACAAACTGACGACCTGGGAAGGCGGTATGCGTGTTCCGGCGCTGATCCGCTGGCCAGGTCAAATCAAGCCGGGCACGGTATATGAAGACATCTTTGCCTCGTACGATTGGTTGCCAACACTGGTTGAAGTCGCGGGTGGTCCGAAAGGCAATGCACTCAACGAGCAGATCATGGCGGGCAAGTACCCTGGCATCCTCAAGACCAAGTTGCAGGGCGTTAATCAACTCGACTACCTGACGGGCAAGTCGAACAAGTCTGCGCGTGACACGTTCTTGTATTACACCGGGGCTACACCGTCGGCCGTACGCTACAAGAACTGGAAGATCTACTTCACCATGGAAGGCTCCTCTGGCGTTTCAGCGTTGATGGGTCCACAGACATATGGCTGGGCGCAGGTGCAAAACATCCGTAGGGACCCGTTCGAGCAGGCCGTAGGGGAAGATCAGAAGTCGGTGCTGTCGGTCGGCGGTGCATTGGCTGGGGCAAGTACGGCCTATCTCTATAACTGGAACGTGTTACCGGTAGGCCAGCAACTGTGGCTGCAGGAACTTGAGTCCTTTGCAGCGTTCCCACCTCTGCAGTCGCCGGAATCCTACAACCTCACGCAGGTCCTGGAGCAAGTCAAGGCGATGAGCAAGAAGGTTCCAGGCCAGTAGGAGTGTGAAGTGAGAAAGCCAGGGCGCGCTAACCCTGGCTTTCTTCGCTGTACCTGATCAAATCCATCCCGGTTGTGTTGGGGAAGTGATGGCATTAGCGGGGATGCAGGGATTTGTTGGCCAAAATTCACGCACCCGATCGATTGCAGCCCCTCAAAACAGGCAGCTACCGGCCAACTTCTGCCGATGCTGACCGGCAGCCTGGGTCGATTGCAGCCCGTTGCTGACCACTAATCAACGGCCTTCACTTCAACATTAATCCCCATTTAATGCAGATTTTAAGGATGGCTTTCCAAACGCCAAGAACACCGATAACGTAGTAAGAACTACAAAATAAATAGCGCTCTCTACATGAATAACTGGCTGACACTGATTCTCGCTTTACCCACCGCGAATGCCACCGAGCGCATGCGAGCCTGGCGTGCTCTGAAAGCCTCAGGTGCGGCGGTTTTGCGCGATGGTGCCTATCTGTTGCCTGATACCGGTGTCTGTCGCGATGCTCTGGCGTCTGTCGAGCGCGACATCCTTTCTATCAATGGCACTGTTTACATCCTGCCCGTGGTCGATCCGGAGGGTGAGCGCTTTGTCGAGTTGTTCGACCGTAGCGATGACTACAGCAAGCTACGCGCAGAGATTGAAGAGTGCCGTGGGCAGCTCAACCCTGAAAACGCAGTGGCCACCACCAAACAAATTCGCAAGCTGCGCAAAAACTACGATCAGCTCACCAGCATCGATTATTTCCCAGGCAAGCCCAAGGAGCAGATTGATTCAGCCTTGCAGGAGCTTGAGACGGCTGTCAGCAGAGCGTTGTCTGCCGATGAACCCCATAGCCGCGACGAGCCCATCACGGCACTCAACCGTGGTGATTATCAACGTCGTGTCTGGGCAACACGTAAGCGTCCGTGGGTTGACCGTCTGGCATGTGCCTGGTTGATTCGGCGCTTCATTGATCCTCAAGCCCGGATCCTCTGGCTGAATACTCCACATGACTGTCCGGCAGACGCGCTGGGCTTCGACTTCGATAATGCGACCTTCAGTCATGTCGGAAATCGCGTGACCTTCGAAACCCTGCAAGCCAGTTTTGAGCTTCAAGAGCCCGGCCTGAACCGCATCGCGGCCATGGTGCACTACCTCGATATCGGCGGCATTCAGCCTTTGGAGGCGGCCGGCATCGAACGAGTGCTGGCAGGGTTGCGCGAAACCATTACCCATGACGACCACTTGCTGGCTGCTGCCAGCGCCATCTTCGACGGCCTGCTCGCCGAGTTTGCGAAAGAGGAACAACCCAATGAGTAAGGTGTTGGCATCAACGGCTGAAGAGGATCTATCGAGGCCGGAGGCGATCAGCTTGTGTGAGGCATTCCGGTTCTGGTTGAAGCTCGGCTTCATCAGTTTCGGCGGGCCAGCAGGACAGATTTCGATCATGCACCAGGAACTGGTAGAACGTCGGCGCTGGATCTCCGAACGACGCTTTCTCCATGCGCTCAACTATTGCATGTTGCTACCTGGGCCAGAGGCTCAGCAATTGGCGACCTACATCGGCTGGCTGATGCATCGAACCTGGGGCGGAGTGATCGCCGGAGTGTTGTTTGTGCTGCCCTCACTGTTCATCCTCATCGCGTTGTCGTGGATGTACATCGCGTTCGGCGAAGTGCCTGTGGTGGCCGGCCTCTTCTATGGGATCAAGCCTGCCGTGACGGCCATCGTGGTGCAGGCAGCACACAGGATCGGCACTCGGGCGCTGAAGAATAATTGGCTGTGGGCGATAGCAGCAGCTTCATTTACCGCGATCTTCGCGTTCAATGTTCCTTTCCCGCTGATCGTATTGGGGGCAGCGTTAATCGGCTATGTCGGAGGGCGTCTGGCGCCTGAGAAGTTCAGAACAGGGGGCCATGGCGCTGCCAAAAAGTCCTTCGGCCCAGCCTTGATCGATGACGACACCCCGCCCCCGGAACATGCCCGTTTCAGCTGGTTCAAGCTGGCGTCGCTCGCCCTGACTGGCACCGTGTTGTGGGCTTTGCCGATGGGTATTTTGATCGTCCTCTTTGGTTGGGAAGGCACCTTGACCCAGATGGGCTGGTTCTTTACCAAGGCCGCGTTGCTGACTTTTGGCGGGGCCTATGCAGTCCTCCCGTATGTCTATCAAGGTGCGGTCGGTCACTATGGCTGGCTTACCCCGACCCAGATGATCGACGGTTTGGCACTGGGAGAAACCACACCAGGGCCGCTGATCATGGTGGTGGCCTTCGTCGGCTTTGTTGGAGCGTACGTCTCACAAGTGTTCGGCGCCGATCATGTATTTCTGGCCGGGGCTGTCGCAGCCACCCTGGTGACATGGTTCACCTTCCTGCCCTCGTTTCTGTTCATCCTCGCCGGTGGCCCGCTGGTGGAATCGACCCACAATGAACTCAAGTTCACCGCACCGCTCACCGCAATCACAGCGGCGGTGGTTGGAGTGATCCTCAATCTGGCATGTTTCTTCGGCTATCACGTGCTGTGGCCGAAGGGCTTCAGCGGCAACCTCGACTGGCCCTCTGCACTGATTGCCATTGCCGCGGCGATTGCCTTGTTCCGCTTCAAACGGGGTGTCATTCAGGTGCTGATGGCTTGCGCGCTTGTCGGCTTGGCGGTGCATCTGCTGCGCTAGAGAGGATGTGATCGGTCGACGTTTACGGACTCAAGCAGCGGAACAAACGAAAACGGGCGCCTTGTCGGGGCGCCCGTTTTGTTTAGGGTTACGTGCTGCGGGTTTTGGTCGCTTGCAGCCTATTCACCCACTGCCGAACGACGTAGGCCATCGCAGCAAGCAGCTAAGCTTTAGCAGAAGACCTTCGCGAAACCTTGAAAAGTCTGGAGGCAAACAATGAGCAAACAACCTCAACCCCGGAGCCGCTCCAACCCCCAACCCAGATCTCGCCCGGTAGTGCCTGCCCTGTCCGGCAAAACAGGCACCCAGTCCGGGGGGTTGCGCAGTAACTACCCGCCGAAGAAGTCCAATTGAGCTCAAGCGTGCGGCAGACTTTGCAGTTGAGCCTGTTGTACTTCCCTACCAGCCCTTATGGCTGATCAGTGCGTTCTTTTCGATACCGATGTCCCGGCTTTGCTCAACCCTTTCGTGTTGTGATCGCCTGGTGTCGTGGTCGAGATTGCTCTGGCTTTGGCCACGCCGCGAGTATCTTTGGAATGGGCGATGCCTGAAGTCGTTGGGCCATGACCGCGATCACTATTGCGATCACTGCCATAGTGGTTTCCGCTTTCACCATGGTCGCGAACAGCCTTGCCGGCATGATCGCTGCTCAGTCCATTGCCGCGGCCGTTACTGTTGGCACCGCCGGAGTGATCCGAACCACTGTGGCCGCCGCCTATACCGCCGCCGTGGCCACCGCCATTACCACCACCTCCGTTTCCGCCCCCATTACCACCGTCTTTCGCATAGGCGGAGTTCATGATGGACAGGTCAGCAGGGAGTAATGGGGCGGCCGCAAGCATCAGGGCGCAGGACATTACAGCAACGAGACTCTTATTCTTTAAAAGCATGATTGCTTCCGTAGGGTTGGTTGATATCACGAGTCTTATGACGCATTAAGCCCCAGACAGTTCAAGTCCTGCGACCGACGGATGCTGCCAGCGCTAGTGTGCAGCGCTCCGGGTACCCGCGAACGCGCTCGTGCCAAGCCAGCGCCACAAACTTTCCGCATCCTTCACCGCGCCATCTACACGAAGTTCTCGCGACTGAAGAACCTCCCGTGGTGTGCGGTCGCCCGTCCACACCTCGGTCAACGCACGCACGCTGGAGTCCACGACGAGCGTCAGTTCGCGGCCGGGGTCGTCGCGACAGAGGTCTGCCACGCCCTGTTCAACCACGAGCCACCACGCTTGCTCGCCGGGTCGCGCGTCACGGAATCTGAAGTGGATGACCACCGGTCGGGACGGGAACGTCTCGACGCACACGAACCGGCGCACGTCCCACATGAGCAGGCCCGCGTCGAGTTCGTCATCGCGAAGGCGACTGCCGATCCAGCGCGCGCCCCAATGCCCTAGCGCCATGATGATGGGGCGCAATTCCTCGCCCGCCTCGGTCAGGCTGTACTCCCAGACTTTGCCGGTGGCCGTGCGGTGCACGACGCCAATTTCTTCCAAATGGCGCAGCCGCTGTGCCAGCAGGTTGGTGGACATCCGGGGCACGCCGCGGTGCAGTTCATTGAAGCGCTTGCTGCCGCACAGCAATTCGCGCACGACCAAGGGTGTCCAGCGCTCGCACAGGGCTTCAGCACCGCGCGCGACCGTGCAGAACTGACCGTAGCTTTCGTCCATTGCCTTGGCTCCGCAATTACAACGCTTCAGATTCTGAACTAGCCCCGCCACTTCGCCACGCGCACGCTGAAACCTCGAAAGCCAAATACCAAAAGGAGCACGCCATGACCAAGGTAGCCATCATTCAGCGCCCGCCCGTGCTGCTCGATCGCAGCGCGACGATCGCCCGGGCCGTGCAATCAGTCACTGAGGCTGCGGCAGCGGGAGCCTCGCTGATCGTTTTGCCCGAATCGTTCATTCCAGGTTACCCGTCGTGGATCTGGCGGCTGGCGGCGGGAAGAGACGGGGCTGTCATGGGCCAGTTGCACACGCGGCTGCTGGCCAACGCCGTCGATATCGCGAACGGTGACCTGAGCGAATTGTGCGAGGCCGCCCGGGTCCACGCGGTGACGATCGTGTGCGGCATCAATGAATGCGACCAGCGCAATGGTGGCGGCACGCTCTACAACAGCGTAGTCGTTATCGGCGCGAACGGCGCAGTGCTCAACCGCCACCGCAAGCTGATGCCAACCAATCCCGAGCGCATGGTGCATGGCTTCGGTGATGCCTGCGGGTTGCGTACGGTGGATACACCCGTCGGCCGCGTGGGCACGCTCATCTGCTGGGAAAACTACATGCCGCTGGCACGCTACTCTCTGTATGCCCAAGGGGTGGAAATCTACATCGCCCCCACGTACGACACGGGAGATGGCTGGATCAGCACGATGCGTCACATTGCTCTCGAAGGCCGCTGTTGGGTGCTCGGCAGCGGCACCGTGCTGCGCGGCAGTGACATCCCCGACGACTTCCCGTCTCGTGCGCAACTGTTTCCCGATCCGGACGAATGGATCAACGACGGCGACTCGGTGGTGGTCAGTCCTCAAGGCCGGATCGTGGCCGGTCCATTACACCGAGAGGCCGGCATTCTGTATGCGGACATCGACGTCGCACTCGTGGCGCCAGCGCGGCGGGCGCTCGACGTCACCGGGCATTACGCGCGCCCTGACATTTTCGAACTGCAGGTGCGGCGCACGCCGGCGACTGCGGTGCACTACATTGACGAATGACGTCCGGCGGTATCGCCTGGCAATTGATCAAGGAGTCATGCCATGAGCATTGAACAGTCTTACAAGGGCAGTTGTTTTTGCGGCGCAGTCGAGTTCACCGTCAGTGGCGAGCCGGCCGCGATGGGCTACTGCCATTGCGAGTCATGTCGGCATTGGTCAGCAGGGCCGGTCAATGCCTTCACGCTGTGGAAACCCGAGGCGGTGCAAGTGACTCGGGGTGCTGACAACATCGGCACCTACAACAAGACACCGCAGAGTTATCGCAAGTGGTGCAAGACGTGCGGCGGGCACATCTTCACTGAGCACCCGGGGATGGGGCTCATCGATGTATATGCCGCGGTCATCCCGGATCTTGCGTATTCGCCAGGCGTTCACGTCCACTATCAGGAGACCGTGCTGCGCATCAAAGATGGATTGCCCAAGCTGAAGGATGTCCCCAACGAATTAGGGGGATCGGGCATCAGCGTGGGCGAATAGCGCTGTTTACACTGGTTGCCACCTTCAAATGGGCATATGGATCATGCCCATTAATCAAATGCACCGTTGAGCACTTCGTAGATGAGCCCGGTTGCCAGCGCGACCAATATCAAGTCGGTGCCAACTTGCTGCCATTCATACCCATCATAATGAGGAAGCCTGCCGATCAACCGGCCGTCCAGTTTTTTGGCAATCCCGGGGGGAAGCGGCTTACCTCGCGCGAGGTTCTTTTGAATGCCGGGTGGCAATGCAGGTCCGGGGCTCCAGTAGTCCCGATACCCACCAACAATTCCAAGAACGCTTGCGTGATTGATGCTTGGGCCATTATCCCAATCGCCGCCTCCGGCGTTTTTGCCCTTGCCTCCCTGGTTGCCATGAACCTGGCTGTTTTGCGGATGCCCCTTGCCGTTTCCCTGGCCCTTTCCATTACCAGGATCGGCCAATGCAGTCACTGAACCGGAAACCAGCGCAAGGCATGTAATAGCTGCAATCAATGAGCGAGATCTGAGCATGAGTCGTTCCTTCAGCGTGGCGGGACATCTCTCTGTAATTTAGACGCTATCGACGATGTGGGTTCCATGTTCTCCCATCGACACCCAAGCCCCCACGGCCGGTTTGCAATGGAGCCTATCGAACTGCGCGTCACTTCAGCATTACTTGCCTCTATTTCTGAATAAGGCAGGTCATTCCAGCATGTCGAGGCATACATGAGAAATCGTGAAGAGCGTAGCCGTTTGCCATCACGCCTCCCGTGTTCGACGTCGAACACAGGAAACAATGGGCCGCACGTTTCATCAGTAATGCTCAATGCGCAGTAGCTGTTAGTGCCACGGCATCTGCATCAACGGTTGTTTTTTTATGGCGCCGCCTCGGTCAAAACAACCCGGTAAATTTTCCACACAGTGCATTTCCCGCATAACCATGAAAGATAGGTCCCAGGGTCATCAGAGGGCCGCAGGCATAAAACGGTGATGTTAAAGATTGCCCCTGGTGAAGTTTGCAGACGGGCAATTTCAAGGGGATCGGTACGATCACGGCCCAAAGCGTTACACCACACCACGCCCGCGTGGTCAGGTCGCTATCTGTTTGCTGGTAGGTCAAGGGAATGCGTTCACTTTCCGGTTCCGGTACGGAAACCACTACCCCGACACAGCCAGTGAGAGACAGGGACATGGCGGTTATGGCAGTGACTATCTTTGTGTGGAACTGGAGAGACATCGTTGGTTTCATCCGTAAATCCAATCGTTAGGCAATGGCAGTCGACAGACCTTGTCGAATCACGTTGAGACCGCTCGCAAGGCTGTCAGGGCACAACGATGTTCACTGAGCCAGCTCGAGCAGAAAGCCTACGTGCCCGCGACTTAACCAAGCTGCGTGTACGGGAGACGGCTAGCGGGAGAACGTGTAACGAATTAAGTCACGGATGTTTACCTACAGAGCAGATCCTTATACGATGAAGCCCGCACATACTGCTATCCATCAGGCCCGAGTAAGCTATGGTTATTATGTATCGCAAAGCGGCTTAACAAATTACGCTTTATAGTCACGCAAAATTTTGCGCAGACAAATAAGCGAAAGCTGTATAAAGATTCAATTACTCCTACAATAACATGCAATATCATTGGGCGCCTGAACGATGAATAACACTAGTTTCCTGGCTGACGACTCTAAAACTTTCAGCATCGTTATAGTCAATTACAAAACACCAGAAATCACCAAGATATGCTTAGACTTATTGCACCAGCACGTGGGCAACCACAATGTCCCAATATGGGTAGTTGACAACTATTCCGCCGATGAAAGCACTGAGTACTTACGAACGCTTGACTGGATAAATTTAATCGAGCGCTCTGTTTCTGAACCAGAAGCCGGGCATATCGCGCATGGCAAAGCACTTGACCTGGTTTTGGATCGAGTTGAAACTGATTATTTATTTCTAATGCACACCGATACATTTGTTTTTGATAAAAATGTTTTCCCGATGATGCTAAATAAATGTTTAAAAAATCAAAAAACCGTAGCTGTCGGTTGTGTCGAGCAAATAAATCGCGGTACTGCCAGAACACTTTGGCGCTTTAGCTCACGCCTATTCCAACACCATTTCAGACGCCTGAAAATCTCCATGGGTTTGCGTTCCAGAGATCCAAAACCGTACAGAGAAGTCTACTTGAAAAGTTTCTGCACATTGTGGAACTGCAAACTTATCAAACAGCACAACATGCATTTTTCGATGGATGATCGCGTGCCTGGCTACACCCTCCAAGACCGCATGACCGAGCTTGGCTATGTCGTTGAAATGTTATCACCGCGTAAAATTTTCAGTTATCTGGATCACATGCAGTCCGGCACTGTCGCAGCGGCTGGCAGCTATGGAAAGACTCATAGACGAACCAAAATGTACAATAATATCCTTAAGCGTCTGAAGAAAGACGACAGAAAAAGTTAAGCTACGATAGAGACGCAACGAGCAGTGCGCTGAACGCTGCTTGAAGTCACCCACAAGTCTTTATATGAAGTTATTGGAGCGGTAATGGCACCCATCACTCAAGCACTACCTATGACCCTCTCCCCGGCGCTTGATTTCGACCAGAACGCCGCCAGCGCCTTGGGTTCCTCATTGGCAAGTCGCTATATTCAGGCTACGCCATTTCCGCACATCGTCATCGATAATTTCCTGGATGAAGAGCTGATTGCGAGTATCTGCTCGCACTTCCCAACCGAACCCACCAACAACGAAATGCTCTATGAGCGCGGCTATAAAGGTCAACTAAAACGTCAAATCAGCCCCAACGAATGCCCCCCCTATTTGAAGACTGTTTTCAACGCCTTTAACTCTGCCCCCATGTTGCAGTTTCTTGAAAAGCTCACAGGCATCGAAGGTCTGATACCCGACCCCTACTTTGCCGGTGGCGGTCTGCATGAAACGAAAAGCGGCGGTTTCCTGGGGGTGCACTCGGACTTCAGACTCAACAAAAAGCTTAATGTTGAGCGCAGACTGAATATCATCATTTATCTGAATGAAGACTGGCGAGAGGAATACGGCGGCAACCTTGAACTTTGGGATGTCGACATGAAGACCTGTCTTAAAAAAGTCCTGCCCATCTACAATCGATGTGTCATTTTCAACACAGACAAAGACAGCAATCATGGGCATCCAGAGCCTTTAACAACGCCAGAGCACATCACGCGCAGGTCTATAGCGCTTTATTACTACACCGCAGGAACCATGGTGATCGATCCTGCACAAAGAAACAAAACCCACTACAAGCCAAGGCCCAAAGATCGTTTCAGCCTGAAGTACTACATGGGTAAACTAATCAAGAAGAAAAACTAGACTACGGAACACCCGCTGAAAGATTTAGCCAGTCTAAAGTTTCGCCATCTTCAAGGAAGATCATGGCCATTCGATTGACGGAAGCCAAAGACTGGATGCTTTTGAAGCAAGTCCGTCTCGCTGCGCTTTTGGACACGCCGACAGCGTTTGGTGTGAGTTACCAAACGGCCGCTCAATACAGTGACGAGCAGTGGAAAGAGCGAGCCTCGAACTTCTATCTAAAGCAGGGTTTCTCTTTCATCGATGAATGGGAACCTTTGGTCAGTCATCCGCATATCAGGGTTCAGACCATGCTGTGGACTGTACGGAACTGACGAACAGGCGGATCGGGGTCGTCAGTACCGACCCCAAATGGCCTCTCAGCACGCCCACGTTTTCCCGAGTGTCTCCAGACCGGCCTTTTGCAAATCCTGTGCGCTCATCACAACACGGAACTTGCAGGTAGCATTGAAGTTGAGAAAAAAAGGTTCCGCAAAAGCGGGGATGTCGGAGGGGTCTTGTACGTCGACCACAAAAATCCCAGCACGCATGCCATCTTGTTCAGTAAAGTACACCGCCTCCGGTTTGATGCTGTTCAGGATGCGCTCAATAACCTCGCCCACCGTCCCCGCTTTGACAAGGGAGTTGAAGGGTTCGTTAGGGCACTCGACCATCAGTAACATCTTCATCATTCAATCCTCTGTTCCACTTGCAACCCGGTAGTGTCATGAAGAATAGCTAAGCGTGAGTCAACCCTCGGGCCGGGTTACGGGCGGTCATGAAACATGGCGATTTCGGGCTGCTAAAAGCGTTAACCCAAGGATCATCCTGGCCGGATCGACTTCAGGCTTGTCGCACTACCAATCGGGCCGAAAGCGGTCAATTTAGCTCCATTTCGTCTACCCTCACAAAGCGCCATGCAGCAATCAGCTTGCGCCTGGCGTATCGACATTTTTGCCTTAATGCACCGGAGAATTTTCATGCTCAACCGTACCCTGGCATTGGCTGTCGGCTTGACCCTGTCTTTTTGCACCCTGTTGGCGCAGGCCGCCGACACCCTGAAAGTCAGCGCGATTCCCGATGAAGCCCCGACCGAACTGCTGCGCAAGTTCAAGCCGCTGGGCACCTACCTGGAGCAGCAATTGGGCATGAAGGTCGAGTTCGTTCCCGTGAGCGACTATCCGGCCGTGGTCGAGGCGCTGGCCACCGACCGAATCGATATGGCCTGGCTGGGCGGCTTCACGTTCGTGCAGGCACGCCTGAAAACCGGCAATGCCATTCCGCTGGTACAGCGCGAACAGGACGCCCAGTTCACCAGCAAATTCATCACCGCCGACCCGGCCGTCAAATCCCTCGCCGACCTCAAGGGCAAGACCTTCGCCTTCGGTTCGGTGTCCTCCACTTCAGGCAGTCTCATGCCGCGCTATTTCATGCTGAAGGACGGCATCAAGCCGGAAACCTACTTCAGTCGTGTGGGCTATTCCGGTGCCCATGACGCCACTGTCGCCTGGGTCCAGGCCGGCAAAGTGGACGCCGGGGTACTTAATGCCAGCGTGTGGGAAAAACTGGTCGCCGCCGGCAAGGTCGACACCACCAAGGTCAGAGTGTTTGCGACCACCCCGGCCTACTACGACTACAACTGGACGGTGCGCGGGACCCTCGACCCGGCGCTGGCGGCCAAGATAAAGGCCGCCTTCCTGGCGCTCGATCCAGCGAACCCGAAAGACAAGGAGATTCTGGATCTGCAGGCCGCCAGCCGATTCATCGAAACCAAACCCGAGAACTACAAGGGCATCGAGGAAGCCGCACGCGCTGCCGAACTGCTCAAATGACGTTGCATCTGACCCAGGTCAGCCTTACCCACGTTAACGGCGTCCATGCGTTGCGTGGGGTGGACCTGCACATCGGTGCCAGCGAACAGGTCGCCATCATCGGTCCGTCCGGCGCGGGCAAGTCGAGCCTGCTCAACTTGCTGGCCACCGCCCTGCGACCGGACGACGGTGAGCTGCAGGTGCTCGGCGAGCGAGCCTGGCAGCTTTCTGCCCGTCAGCGTCAGCGTCTGCGCGCGCGCATCGGTCTGATCCATCAAGCGCCCCCGCTGCCACCGCGCCAGCGCGTGGTCACCGCGGTTCTGGCTGGAAAGCTGGGCCAGTGGGGCCTGGGCAAAAGTCTGCTGAACTTGCTGCATCCGGTGGATATTCCGGGCGCACGCGCGGCATTGGCCAGGCTCGACCTCAGCGACAAGTTGTTCGCGCAATGTCAGCAACTGTCCGGTGGACAGTTACAGCGCGTGGGCATTGCCCGCGTGTTGTATCAAGCGCCCGAAGTGTTGCTGGCCGATGAGCCGGTTTCGGCCATGGACCCGGTGTTGGCCGAGCACACGCTTTCGGTACTCTGCCGCCATGCCCGGCAGCACAACGTCACCCTGGTCGCCAGCCTGCATGCGGTGGAGCTGGCCCTGGCGCACTTTTCGCGGATCATCGGCTTGCGTGATGGGCAGGTCATGTTCGACCTTGCTGCCAGCGACGTCGACCGCGGGCTGCTCGACAAGCTCTACGCCAACGAACAACTGCAATCCCCACCGATTACTCCGGCGCCCTTGAGTGTGCAGATTCCCCGATGCTGACCCGTGATACCCGAGATCCGGCCACCCGGCCCCGCCTGCTGTTCACCTTACTGGCCCTTGCCTTGCTGTGGCCGGGCATCCACTTCAGCGAATTGGACCTCAGTGTTCTGGTGGCGAGTGACAGTCAGAGCGAGATGGGCCGGTTCGTCTCAGCCTTCTGGCCACCGGCACATGGCGAGGAATTCATTGAACTGTTAGTGCAAGCCACCCTGCAGACCCTGGCCATCGCCACGGCCGGCATGGCCCTGGCGTTGCTGTTGGCCGTCCCCGCCAGCCTGCTGGCCAGTCGGGCTCTGTCGCTGTCTGCCGCCTCCCGTGCCGGCCACCCCAGCTATTGGGGCCAACTGCTGCGTTGGCCGGTCCGCGGTTTACTGATCTTCCTGCGCAGCGTGCCGGAAATCGTCTGGGCGCTTTTGTTCGTGCGCGCCGTCGGCCTCGGCCCGACTGCCGGGGTGCTGGCCATTGCCATTACCTACAGCGGCATGCTGGGCAAGGTCTACGCGGAAATTTTCGAGTCGGTCGACCAGCGCCCGGCTCACGCGCTATTGCAGGCTGGCAGCGGTCGGCTCGCAGCCTTTTTCTACGGGATCCTGCCCAATGTCGCTGCGGAACTGTTGTCGTACACGGTGTACCGCTGGGAATGCGCCATCCGCGCCTCGGTGGTGATGGGCTTCGTCGGTGCCGGCGGTCTGGGCCAGCAAATGGACCTGTCGCTGCGCATGTTCGCCGGCGGTGAAGTGGCCAGTTTGTTACTGACGTTTCTCGTATTGGTGCTGCTCGCCGATCAACTCAGCCGCCTGCTGCGCTGGAGGCTGGTATGAACCGCTTGATCAACCTGACACTGCTCCTGTGTATCGGCGCAGCGGTGGTCGCCTCGTTCATCTACCTGGGCATCGACCTCGGCGAGCTCGGAGGCAGCGGCAACCTGAAGCAAATGAGCGCTTATGCGCAGCGTTTTCTCAGCCCGGACCTGAGCGCGGGCCATCTGCAAGCCATCGGCCACGGCGCCCTGGAAACCATCGCCATGTCCGCCCTTGGCACCCTGCTCGCGGCGGTATTCGGCCTGCTGTTGGCATTGCCCGCGGCCGGGCGCTTCGGCTGGCCTTTGCAGAGCGCGTCGCGCCTGGTGCTCAACGCCTTGCGCGCGGTTCCGGAACTGGTGTGGGCTGCGCTGATGGTCCTCGCCGCAGGGCTCGGCCCCAATGCTGGCACCCTGGCCTTGGCCTTGCACACCACCGGCGTGCTCGGCCGGCTGTTCGCCGAAGCGCTGGAAAACACCCCACCCGAACCGGCCGAAGCCATCCGCTTGCAGGGCGGCAATGCCGTATGCGCGTTCTGCTACGGATCACTGCCCAACCTGGTGCCACAGCTACTGGCCTACATCCTGTACCGCTGGGAAAACAATATCCGCATGGCCAGTGTGCTCGGCTTCGTCGGTGCCGGTGGTTTGGGGCAAATGCTCTATGTCAGCCTCAGCCTGTTCCAGGAAGCTCAAGCCAGCACGGTCATTCTGGCCATGCTGCTGCTGGTATTTGCCGTCGACACATTAAGCAGCTGGAGCCGTCAACGCTGGGTCAAGGCCTGACGGCTTCGCAGCACCCGATGGCAAAGAGTTGTTCCAGACTAAGCCAACGGTTGGTGACTGGTCACACAGTGGATACCGCCGCCACCGGCAGAGATCGCGTCGATGTTGAGCTGCACCACCTCACGGTCCGGGTAGAGTTCGGACAACAAATCAAAGGCTTTGGAGTCTGCCGCCCGGTCACCAAACTCGGGCGCAACGACCGCCCCGTTGATCACGAAGTAGTTGATGTAGCCTGCCGCAAAGTCTGGATTGTTGCGGCTGAACTTGCTCTTTCGTGGGTTGAGCGGTGGCGACACGGTATGCACTTGCAGCTTGCGGCCATCGGCATCCGTGGCATTTTTGAGAATGTCCAAATGGGCCCGCGTGACGCTGTAATCGTATGACTGAGGATCGTTGTCGAGGTTGGCGATCACCACGCCTGGTTTGACGAATCGGGCGTAGAAATCGACGTGGGCATCCGTGATGTCCTTACCTTTGATCCCTGGCAGCCAGATGATCTTGCGCAAGCCCAAGCGCGCTTTCAGCTCTTGCTCGATCACGGCCTTGCTCCAATCGGGGTTGCGGTTGGCATTGATCCAGCTGCTTTCAGTCATGATCCCCGTGCCGTGACCATCCACTTCGATACCACCGCCCTCGCCCACCAACTCGCTGCGCAAATGACGGGCTTCCACAATGTCAGCCACAAGTGCGGCAACCTGCGCATCCTCGCCGTGCTGCTGTTTGTTGCCCCAGCCGTTGAAGTTGAAATCCACGGCGCCGAGCTCGCCTTTCCCATCGATGACGAAGTTGGCGCCGATATCGCGCATCCAGATGTCGTCGAGTTCGCTGGTGACGTAGCTGATGTTAGCCGTGCCGCAGTGTTCTTCGGCCAGTTCCCGTTCACGCTCACGACAGAACACGGTCACTGGTTCATATCGCGCGAGGGTGCGAGCGATCAGGCCAATGGCGGCTTGTACGTCGGGGGTGAAATCTTCCCAGATCGCTTCCTGTGCGCCAAAGGCGATGAAGGCCCGCTGATGCCTGTCGCCCTCATCCGGCATTCGCCAACCGGAGGGAGCCGCTTGCGCGCGCAGGGGCGTCAGGCCAAGCCCGATAGACGCTGCCGCGCCCAAACCGGCGACGACCGATACCTGTTTGATGAACTCACGACGCGTCGACATGTGTTGATCCCTGGAGTGTTTGTCTGAAGTCATTTCGCGGTGGCCGTCTTGAACTTGGTCCAGGTGCGCATGCGCGCCCGCATATCGGGTTGGGGAATGTCCTTGCCGGGGATCAGCCGCGCATAAGTGGCTTCATCGAGGTAAATATCCGGGTTTTTGCGCATGGTCGCATCGACGCTCGGACGTGCCTTGGCATTGGAGGTAGGGTAGCCGGTGAAGTTACTGATGGCGGCCATGTTGTCCGGGCGCATGACGAAGTTGATGAAGGCATAGGCGTATTCCGGATGTTTGGCGTCGACCGGAATCGCCATGGCGTCCATCCACACCGTGGTGCCTTCACGGGGAACACGGTATTGAAACATGGCGTTCTTGCCGGCGGAATCCGCCGTCCGTTGCGCCTGCGTCATGTCCCCGCTGTAACCGAGCGACAGGCACAGGTTGCCGTTCACCAGATCGGTGACCGGCTGCGACTGGAACTTGCGGATGTACGGCCGAAGTTTCAGCAGCAGCTCACTCGCCGCTGCCAGATCTTCAGGCTTGGCGCTGCGTGGCTCGCGGCCCAAATAATTGAGCACCACTGCCAGCACTTCGTCCGGCGAGTCGATCATCGAAATGCCGCAGTCGGCAAATTTGGCAGCCAGCTCCGGTTTGAACAACATGTCGAGGCTATTGACCGGAGCATCCGGCAAACGCTGTTTGATCTGCTCGGCATTGTAGGTCAGGCCGATGGTGCCCCAGGTGTAAGGGACGGTGGCCTGGCGCGAATACTCGTAATGCGTTCGCAGCTTCTGCAAGCCAGGTTCGATGTCATCCAGGGCCGTGATTTTTGACCGGTCCAGCGGTTGCAGGCTGCCGGCGCGCATCAAGCGTTCGGCGACAGTGTCACCCGGGAAGATCAGGTCATAACCGCTGCCGCCGGCGAGCATTTTGGCTTCCAGCGTCTCACTGCCGTCCATGACGTCGTAGATCACTTTGATCCCGGTTTCGGCGGTGAATTTGGCCAGCGTGTCCTCGGCAAAATAGTCGGCCCAGTTGTACAGCCGGAGGGTTTTCTCTTCCGCGTGCAGCGCCGGCAAGGCACAGCCCAGCGCCAGGCCCAAGGCACCGCTCAACAGCTTTTTGATCGAGTGCATATCAAACCTCTTGAGTCTTCCAGCGTGCATGGGTGTGACGACCGTCCTGAGTCAACAGCGCGCCGTACATGTCCGGACGGCGATCGCGGTAAATGCCCCAGCTCAAGCGCTCTTCGCGCATCGCGGCCAGGTCCAGGCTTTGCACCAGCACGCCGGTGCTGTCACGGTCGGCCTCGGCGAGCAACTTGCCCTTGTGATTGCAGATAAAGGATGAGCCGTAGAAGCTCATCTGCAAGGTCGGATCGGTGGTCGCCGCCTCTCGGCCGACGCGATTGGCCGCCACCACCGGCAGCAGGTTGGCGGCGGCGTGGCCGCGCATGGTCATCTGCCAGTGGTCACGGGAATCCAGCGCCGCGCAGCCAGGCTCAGAACCGATGGCGGTGGGAAACAGCAGGACTTCAGCGCCCATCAACGCCAGGCAGCGCGCGGTTTCGGGGAACCACTGATCCCAGCAGATCCCCACACCCAGGCGCCCGAACGCCGTGTCCCAGACACGAAAACCGGTATCGCCGGGGCTGAAGTATTCCTTCTCCTGATAGCCGATGGCGTTGGGAATGTGGGTCTTGCGATACACACCCAGCAAGCGCCCATCGGCATCGGCCACGCTCAAGGAATTGAAGTAGGCATTGCTGGCCTTCTCGAACCAACTCAGCGGCAGCACCACACCCAACTCTTTGGCCAATGCGGCAAAGCGCTTGAGTACAGGGCTGTATCGATATTCTTCGGCCAGAGCGAGGTGCTTGTGGCTTTGCTCGATGCAGAAATACGGCGTGGCAAACAGCTCCTGCAACAGGATGACCTGGGCGCCTTTGGCCGCGGCTTCGCGCACCCGTTGCTCGGCCTGATCGAGGTTGTGTTGCAGGTCCCAGGTGCAGGGCATCTGGGTGGTGGCGATGGTCAGAAGCGTCATGGCATCAACCCTCCACCGGCCAGGCGGGCTGTTGCTGGGTGATACAATGCACACCGCCACCGCCATGGGCCAGGTGATTGATCCGCACCGGCACCACTTCGCGCCCCGGGAATGCCTGAGCCAACACTTCGGCCGCCACGTTGTCGGCATCAATGCCGTAAGCCGGCATGATGATGGCGTCGTTGGCGATGTAGAAATTGGTGTAGGAGGCACAGAACACTTCAGCTTCGGTGTCCACGGCATCGGTGGCTTCATACAATTCGATCAGCTCGAACTGTCGGCCTTGGGCATCGGTGGCCAGTTCCAGGGCACGACGGTTTTCGCGGGCCACTTCGGCATACACCGAGCGCTGGTCGTGGGTGGCGTCCACCAGCAAAACCCCGGGGCGAGCGAACGCGCACACGCCATCGACGTGGCCGTCAGTCATGTCGCCGGTCACGTAGTCCGGATCACCCGGCAGCCAGATCGTCTTCTTCACACCCAGCAGACGCGTGAAGATTTCCTCCATCTCCGCCTTGTTCATGCCCGGGTTGCGATTGGGGTTGAGCAACACCGACTCGGTGGTGATCAGCGTGCCCTCGCCGTCCACATGGATGGCTCCGCCTTCATTGCTCAGCGCGGTACCAAAGCACTCCACGCCCAAATGATTGAGTGCACGACGAGCCAGGCTTTCGTCCAGATCATGGGCCGACTTGCCGCCCCACGCGTTGAAACGCCAGCTCACCCCGGCCAGGCCATGTTGCAGATGGCAGACGAAGCTCGGACCGGAGTCCCGGCACCAGCTGTCGTTCACCGCCAGCTCGATCAATTCGATGTTCGGTCCACATAACGCTTTGGCGCTGGCGATAGCAGAAGGGTCGACGACCAGTTTCACCGGTTCGAAACGAGCGATGGCGTTGGCGACGCGAGCGAAGTCCTCTTGCACCAGAGGCAATGTCACGCCCCAACCGGACTCCCAGAGTGCTGTGTTGTGCGGCCAGACCATCCAGGTGGCGGCGTGCCTGACCCACTCGGCCGGCATCATCCAACCGCTGTTTCGAATTTCATTCTGCTGCATGACATGCTGCATGATAAAAAGCCCTTTAAGTTAAGCCATTGTGTTCAACAAAACTGCTTGGGTGATCCTGGCATGCATGCTACGGCCGTAAAATCAGGCAAACAAACGATGGATTTAGCGGACAAATGATTAGAGGAACTTATCAATATGCTCAAACACTGGCCGCCACTCAGCACCCTTCGCGGCTTTGAAGCCGCCGCCCGGCTGGGCAGTTTCCACAAGGCGGCCGCCGAGTTGCACCTCACCCAATCGGCGATCAGTCAGCAGATCCGCAGTCTTGAGGCGTACCTCGAACAACCCTTGTTCTTTCGCAATGGACGCAGCGTCAGCCTGACCGATGCCGGGCACGACCTGCTCAGCACCACTCAGGCATTGCTGCAACAACTGGCCGTCGGCATTCGCCGCCTCGGGCAATACCAGAAGCCCAACCAACTGGTCCTCAACACCACCCCGGCATTCGCCCGTCACTGGCTGTTGCCACGCTTGGGGGATTTTCGCCGCGAGCATCCGGACGTTGACCTGTGGATTTTCAGTACCGATGAAGTCCCGGACATGACCACCCAGACCATCGACCTCGCCGTGCGCGATGACATCAGTTCCCAAGCCGAGTGCAGCTTCAAGGTGTTGCACGCCGACCGCCTCTACCCGGCGTGTCACCCGAACCTGTTGGCGTTGCCACAGGAACAGCGCACCACCCTTCACGGTGAGCGGGAAATGGATTGGAGTCACTGGGCGGTGGAAGCTGGCATCGATGTCGGCCAGAAAGATCAGGGGCTGAATTTCTCCGACCCTGGCCTGCTGCTGGACGCCGCGTGCGCGGGCCTCGGTATCGCCCTGGTCAGCCAGTTATTGAGTCGGCAGGCGCGCACCCAAGGATTGTTGCAACCCTTGGTGGAGCAAACCATTCGCGGCCCGAACTGGGCCATGCTGACCCATCGTGACAGTGAGAATAATGTGCTGGCGCGAAGCTTCAGTGAGTGGCTGCTGGGTAACCTGGACTGAGTGAAGCCTCACACTACGGTTCGCGCAGCGCGTACTTTCGCGTATTTCGAGAGTCCGATCTTGATGCCAACCAGCATGGGCGCGGCGACGACAAAAAGCAGGGCAACAGCGATGAACGCTGTGTCGAAGGCAATCACAGTGGCCTGACCTGACACGACCCGGCCCAGCAGGCTCACCGCTGCCCGGCCGCCGGCCGCTGCATCCATCCCTTTCACCGTCAGCATCGCTGTCGTGGTCGTCAGCCGTTCGATGACCGCCGCTCCTCCCGGGGTGACATTGGCGCCGAGGACCACGGCATTGGCGACGACGTTATGGTCGATCAGTGTCTGAAGTCCTGCGACGCCCATCAGACCGCCCAACTGGCGCCCCGTATTGAAGAGACCTATCCCGCAGGCGAGGTTGCGGCTGTTGAGATCGCTGAAAGCGATCAGCGTGATCGATAGAAACAGGAAGCCAAGGCCCAGGCCGCGCAACAGGATGGCTGCCATCATGTCGTCCGTGCCGCTTTCGCTGGTCGAACCGGACAGCATCCACATCGCAACCATGATCATCAGGATTCCAAAGGGCACTGTGACGACCGGCGGAACGCGACGGACCTGCATGAGATAGGCGGATATGAGCAGTCCGCCGATAAAGAACCCGCCACTGGGCAACAGGAGCAGGCCGGCATCGGTAGGCGTGAACGCGAGGACCGACAGGGCGAACGCAGGGATCAAAAACGCGCTGCCGAACAAGGCGGCGCCAGCGACAAAACTGACGATAAAGGCGAAGGAAAAATCGCTCGATTTGAACAGGGTGAAGTCGAACAGACCTTGGCCTTTGGTCAACACTTGTTGGCCGAGAAATGCCAGCAGCGCGGCTGAGCTGATCACACTCAGCCAGAGGATGCGTGGCTCTTCGAACCAGTCCCATCGGCTGCCCTGGCTGAGAACGTAAGTGAAGCAAAACAGCGTGGCAGCGATCAGCGCGAAGCCGACCCAGTCAAACGGGCGGTGCTGGGACTTGACTGGCATCGGGCCGTCTGCGATCAGCAGAAATCCGGTCGCCGCCAGGGCCACCGGAACAACGCTGAAGAAAAT
This sequence comes from Pseudomonas sp. GL-B-26, assembly GCF_019947405.1. Classification (NCBI taxonomy): domain Bacteria; kingdom Pseudomonadati; phylum Pseudomonadota; class Gammaproteobacteria; order Pseudomonadales; family Pseudomonadaceae; genus Pseudomonas; species Pseudomonas sp. GL-B-26. The sequence continues at coordinate 32,050 of NZ_JAGYGJ010000008.1, forward strand.
CCATGTCCAGGACTGGCTATCGATCAACCACCCTTGAAGGGCCGGGGCGAGCGTTGCGGACGCGACAACGGCGCCCATGGCAAACAAGGCTTGAAGGATGGGTTGGCGAGATCGCGCAAAGGCGCGAAATATCATCGCCTGCCCCCCGACCAGCAGGGTGCCGCCAGCGAAGCCCTGAATAATTCGAAGCGCGATCAGCAGGTCCAGCCGAGCCGTGATGGCGGCAATGCCGCATGCCATGCCCATGGCCAGGGTTGAGCCGATGATCACATCACGCGGATTAAAACGCGTCAGCAGCCAAGGCGCGGTCATGAACCCGATCAGCTTGAGCGCGGTGTAGCCGATATCCAGCCAGGCGAACTCATCAGGCGTTGCATAGGTGTCGCCGATGATGTCGCCGCGTCCGAGCGACAGAACGGTGCTGGCGATCGCTTCCGTCAGCGTGGCAAGCACGATGCCCACCATGAGCAAGACACCGGTCGTAGCGCGGGTGTTGCTCCGCGTCGCGCTGGCATCCGCGTTCATGATCCCTCCCCGCGCTCAACCTCGACTCGCGCGGACAGGCCCGGCACGATGCGGCCCGGCAACGGGTTGTGGACAAGCCGGATCTTCACCGGAACGCGCTGCACGACACGCACAAAGTTGCCGGTCGCGTTGTCGGTGGGGAGCAAGCTGAACGCCGACCCGCTACCCGGTGCAAAGCTGTCGACCACGCCTTCAAGTGCCCCGCTGGGGTAGCCGTCGACCGTGACTCGCACGCGCTGACCGGGGCGGATTTGTTCGAGCTGGGTTTCCTTGAAATTCGCCACAACCCAAACGTCATTGACCGGCACGATATCGAGCAAGGCAACGCCCGTCGTAACAAAACGGCCGATGCGGACCTGTCGGTTACCGACCACGCCATCAACCGGCGCGCGTACGACGGTGCTGTCGAGATCGATCTGAGCAAGATCGTGCGCGGCCTGCGCCTGCGTCACCGCAGCAACGGCAGCTTCGCGCTCCGCCACGAGGACGGCGATGCGTTGCTGTTGCGCCTCGACCGTTGCGGAAGCGCCGGATACCGTCGCCTCGGCTCTCAATCGTGCCGCATCGCTTTCATCGACGAGGGCTTGGCTGACCGCGTTGCTGAGAATCAGTTTGCGGCTGCGATCATGGGTTTTGTTCGCCAGATTCATCTCGGCCACGCCCGAGCGTCTCTGGGCTTCGGCCTGTCGAATCAGGGCGCGCTGAAGCTGGGTTTCTGCATCGACATGGGTCAGGCGAGCCTGGGCAGCGCTGACATTGGCCACGGCTTGCGCCAGCCGTGCGCGGTAGTCCCGATCATCGATACGGAACAGGACGTCACCGGCCCGGACGGCTTGGTTGTCCTCGACCTCGACCGCAGTGACATAGCCGGCAACCTTTGCGGCGAGCGACGTGACGTCGCCGCGCACATAAGCGTTATCGGTGGAGGTCGCACCGCTCGAAAGCGCCATGGCCCATCCGCCAGCCAGGACCACCACGGCACCGATGCACAGCAGGATGCCAATCTTCTTTCTCTTGCTTTGCCGCACCACCACGACAGGGATCTCGGCAGTTGCGCCGGTGGCAATGGCGGCCTTGTCCTGAAGCGAGTTCATCTTGTCATTTCCTGTTCAATGCCTGGGACTACAGCAGCCACGGGCGGCAGTGGTCTGCCGCCGGGCTGTCGAGCATTCATGAGCGCGTGATTGGCTCACTTTTTGATCGGTGTAACGAGCGGCGTTTCATCGGTGTCGAGGACGAATACGGCCAACAGGCGTGCGGGTTGGGTGTCGCTGGCGTTGGCGCTGACTTCGTGTACGGAACCCGGCTCCTCTACAAAGTTTTCGCCGACCTTGTAGATCTTTTCCGGCTCGCCTTTGACTTTGATGCGAAACGAGCCCTCCAGGACCGTTGCATAAATGAAGGCCGTTTTCGGATGGGTGTGGGACGGCGACGCGGCGCCCGGCCCATACTCGACGACTACGCCCTTCATGCTCTTGCCAGGGATGTTGGGAATGGGACGGTCAAACACGACCGTCACCTTGCCGGCGTGCGGCTCGGCGGCCGAAGCTGCGCTGATCGACAGCACTGCAAAGGCAGCGGCCAAGAGGTATCGGGTAAACATGACAATTCTCCTTCGTGGTGTGAGTTGTGACGTCGCGGCCCGTTACCCGGCCGTCGACTGACTGAGCCAGTCTTCGAAGCGGATCGCGCCCAGGCGCGGGTTCTTGCCGGGGGTCAGCGATTGATCGTCAAGCTCGGCGCCGTAGTAGCGCGCGTGTACGTCCGGTATGACCTGGCGAGTATCCTGAGTGGCCCGCAGAAAGCGCCTGATCAGCTCGTCTAGCGGCATGGCTTCGGGCCCCGCGACTTCGACCGTGCCATTGACCGGCGCTGCCAGTACGACGTCGGTGAGCGCCGCCACTACGTCGTCGGACGCCAACGGCTGGATCAGCGCCGGTGAAACGCAAAGCTCTTCGCCGACGGTAAACGAATGGGCAATGCCGCCGACAAATTCGAAGAACTGCGTTGCACGCAAAATGGAGTAAGGAATGCCGGATGCCTTGATGAGGTTTTCCTGCACGACCTTGGCCCGGAAGTAGCCATTCTCGGGAAGCCGTTCGCTACCGACGATCGACAGGGCAACGTGATGACGAACACCGGCCGCAGCTTCCGCAGCCAGCAGGTTACGGCTCGACGTTTCGAAGAAATCGAGGACGGCCTGGTCTTCCCACGACGGCGCGTTCGCCACGTCGACGACAACCTCAGCGCCATCCATTGCCTGGGCCAGGCCCTCGCGGGTGATGCTGTTTACGCCCGTGCTGGGGCTGGCGGCGAGCGCGTCATGGCCGCGCTCGCGGAGGTTGTTCACAAGTTTCGATCCAATGAGGCCGGAGCCTCCGATGACGACGATCTTCATGGGTTCTCTCCCTACGCTTCTCGACAGCAACCATTGCTGTCGATGTAGAAAGAGAGTGCCCGCGCGCGTGAGGGATGTCCTTGTGCCGACCTTGAGTTTGTCTTCGGGCAAGCTTGGTTTTTCGTCCAAAGAAGCCGCTTGCTGGACGGTGCATAGGGTTACGCGCTGCCGTATTATCGGCACCACGTACCAATCGCCAGCTCGGACACGGAGTCGAGGGCGCTCGACCAGGGGATCCGCACCTTGCCATTCGTGTTTGAAGACTACGTACTCGATCAGGAGCGCCGGGAGCTGACCTTGCGCGGGCAAGTCGTGGCCGTCGGGCCACAGGCCTTCGATCTATTGCTGCAGCTCGTCAACAACCGCGATCGCGTCGTCAGCAAGGACGACCTGCTCAAAGCGGTGTGGAACGGCCGGATCGTCTCGGAATCGACGATCACCAGCCACATCAATGCGGTGCGCAAGGCCATCGGCGATACCGGCGAGGAACAACGGCTGGTGCGCACGGTCGCCCGCAAGGGCTACCGCTTCGTCGGCGAGATCAAGGTCGGCGAGATCGACGGAGCACGACAGCCTGACGGGCCTGGCACCGGCGAAATTGCGCCCGTGGCCCCGAAGCAAACACCGCCCTCCTCGCTCGTCCTCCCGGACAAACCCTCCATTACCGTCCTGCCCTTCCACAACCTGAGCGGGGATCCTGAGCAGGAATATTTCGCCGACGGCATGGTCGAGGACATCATCGCCGCCCTGTCGCGAATCCGCTGGCTGTTCGTCATCGCACGCAATTCGAGCTTCACCTACAAGGGCCGCGCGGTGGACGTCAGGGGCGTCGGCCAGGAGCTCGGCGTGCGCTACGTGCTCGAAGGTAGCGTGCGTAAATCGGGGAACAAGGTACGCATCACCGGGCAGCTCATCGACGCAACAAACGGGACGCATATCTGGGCGGATCGCTTCGAAGGCCTGCTCGACGACATCTTTGAACTGCAGGATCAAATCGCCGAAAGCGTCGTCGGAGCCATCGCGCCGCAGCTGGAACGGGCGGAAATCGAACGCGCCAAGCGCAAACCGACGGAAAGCCTGGACGCCTACGACTATTACCTGCGCGGCATGGCGAAACTGCACAGCGGCACCCGGGAAGCCATCGAGGTGGCGCTGCCATTGTTCTACAAGGCCATTGAGCTTGACCCGGAATTTGCATCGGCCTATGGCATGGCAGCCTGGTGCCATTTCTGGCGCAAGTTGAATGGCTGGATGATCGATCGGACTCGAGAGATCGCCGAAGGCGTACGGCTTGCGCGGCTGGCGGTGGCACTCGGCCGGGATGATGCGGTGGCGCTGACGCGAGGCGGACATGCGCTTGCCCATCTCGCTGGCGATGTCGATGGTGGCATTGCACTGCTCGACAGGGCACGCCTGCTCAATCCCAACCTCGCCCCTGCCTGGTTCCTGGGCGGTATCCTGCGCGCACTGCGCGGTGAAACAGACGAAGCGATTGAGCATTTGACCCATGCCGTTCGCTTGAGTCCGCTGGACCCGGAAATGTTCCGGATGCAGGTGGGAATGGCGCTCGCGTATTTCTTCGCCGGGCGCTTCGACGCCGCTTCGACCTGGGCGGAGAAGGCGCTGGGGAACCTGCCCACCCTCCTGCCCTCGGTTGCCCTGATGGCGGCCAGTCATGCGCTCACCGGGCAAATGGACAAAGCGAAGCAGGCGATACAGCGCCTGCACGAGCTGGAACCCTCGTTGCGCGTCTCCAACCTGAAGGACTGGCTGCCCATCCAACGGCCCGAGGATCTCGCGCGGTTCGCGGATGGACTGCGGCTGGCCGGGTTGCCCGAGTGACCGCGGCCCGATTACAGCGTTAAAATCCGGCTGGTTTTGGTTCACATGTTTGAGGATGACCACCGTATGTCCAGGCTCGACACCTCCCTGCAAGACACCGCCGCACCTGAAGGTGTTTGTTACGGCTGCGGCAGCAGTAATCCGCACGGGCTTCACATCAAGAGCTTCTGGCATGAGGACGGCGTGCATGTCATGGCCGAACACCTGCCTGACGCCAAGTATTGCGGCTGGCCGGATCTGGTTTACGGCGGACTGACAGCGATGCTGGTTGACTGCCATTCAAACTGGACGGCGATGGCTTATCACTACCGTATGGAACACCGCGAAGTCGGGAGCCTCCCCCGCATCAATTGCGTCACTGGCAACCTCGGCATCAAGTTCATCAAACCGACACCGATGGGTGTACCGCTAACCCTGCGCGCGAAAGTCGAAGGTGAAGTCGGACGCAAAACTCGCGTCATCTGCGAGGTCTACGCGGGGGAAGTGCTCACGGCTATTGGAGACTCCGTTTTTGTTCGCGTAGACACCGAGCAACTGGCAGCCGTTGCTCATAGTCGGTAGGTTGCCTTCCATCCAAGCACCACCCATTGGCCGTTTCACCATCAAATGAGGTTCAAATGGACAGCACACTGGGGCTGGAAATCGAGGTGGCCGCCTATAACGAATTTTTCAGCCTTTGGAACCAGGGAATGTTCGAGAAGCAGCGTCTGGGTCAAGCCTTCTATAACTATTTCCGCCTGCATCGCCTCACCGACCAAGCGTCCTTGTTTGGCCTCTATGAGGCTGACGGGGAGAAAGCCTTGGTCACGATTTCACGCTTGTTTCAGATCAAATAGTCTCTCTTTCTGAAAGGCTGGAATCGACTGAAGCAGACCTTCAAGTCCAGCTGTGTAATTGCATCGATCTGACCAGTCATTTGCATTCGTTCTGACCACCCAACTGCATGAACTTGACCAGTGCTCGTTAAGCTGGATGCACCAGGAGGGATAATGCCCAGTAGCATTTAAGATGTATCGCCAGCTAGACCGCAGAGGGCAGTCCGAAAGAACCATAAAGCTATACCTACGAAACCAAGGGCGATTCAGAGAGCAGTTAAAACTCACTTAAAAAATCTGAGATTTAAACTTTGTTAAAAACAACAAAGTCCAGAAGCGAATACAGCGGCAGACTAACCAAAATACCTATCGACGCTAAATTCGATTGCTGCATTCGATACAGCAATGTAATGCATGCATATTTCTTGATTGGGTAAATAGTAGCGTATAGCGTTCAGTACACAATTGAACGCAAGAAGGATAAAAAAATGCCAACCGCGATTATCGCAAATAAAGCTGGAGGTCCAGAGGTTTTGGAGCTTCATACCTTTGAGCAAAAAAAACCTGGTCAAGGTGAGGTCTGGATTGAACATGAAGCTATAGGTGTCAATTACCTCGACATCAATCATCGTGATGGGTCTGTACCACTTTCCTTTCCGAGCGGTATAGGTATCGAAGGATCGGGACGAGTTGTCGATATCGGCCCAGGTGTCGAAGGTTTCTCGGTAGGTAGTCGCGTGGCCTACGCGCTAGGAGAAATTGGAAGCTATTCTAGTGGCCGTTTGATCAGTGGCGATCGCTTACTGCCATTGCCCGAATGGATATCCTACGATGACGCGGCTGCGGTGACCTTGAAGGGCCTCACAGCCCACTATCTGCTGTTTTCTGCATACACCGTAACGGCAAATACCACCGTTCTCATGTATGGGGTAGCCGGTGCTTTGGGCCAGATGATGGCGAGTTGGGCCAAGAGCTTAGGTGCCACCGTCATTGGCGTGGTATCAGATGAAGCTAGTATCGAGATCGGACTACAGGCAGGTTGCGATTCAGTGTTGCCATGGGATCAAAATAATCTGCCCAATCAGGTTGCTGATCTGACTAATGGCAAGCTTGTTGATGTTGTGTATGACGGCATCGGAAAAATCTCGTTTGACACATCGCTCGCTTGCTTGCGTACTCGCGGCACGATGGTATCTATTGGGGCGATATCTGGCATTCCCGCCCCGATCGACATCGGCAAGATCAATAAAAAATCGCTTTATCTTACTCGTCCTAGCCTGGTCGCCTACACGTCAGATCCCAACGAGTACAAAGCCCGTGGGGAAGCCGTATTTGACGCGGTTAAACAGGGCATTCTCAAGCCGACAGTTTGGAAAAGCTATAGCCTCGAACAAGTGAGGGAGGCACACGAAGCGCTGCAGTCTGGTCAGTCCCGAGGAACAATCTTACTCAAGCCATAAACCAGTATTGGTAGGTTATGAAAGCAAGATATATGTTAGGTTTCGCGCCGTATTTTAAATGAAAAAAAATGATGCCGTATTACTCGCCCCTACTTCTTTGTAGCTAAGCATTCTAGCAATGCACGACAGCAACGACGCCGTTTATATAGCGGCGTTTTTGTTTCTACTTTGCATCCCGATACTGTCGGCCCCTCACTCCAAACATATTATAAAGATGAGATTTTGCCTACTGAGTCGCGCCAGATGCTCAGCGTGAGGGGGTCGAGTTCTACTAGGAATGAACCCAGACTCACCCTATGATGCACGCGTAGAAAGACAGAGTTTTGTCCCTCAAACCGTGATTGAGGATCGCCATGAACCCTTTCCAAAGCCAGAATATTGATCAGATTGCCGCTTTTCTTGCAGTGCACGAGGGTGGTTCATTTATAGCAGCGGCAAAATCGCTGAGCCGACATTCAACAATAATCTCAAAACGCATATCAGATCTAGAAGCACGGCTTGGTGTGCGATTGATCGAACGCACGACGCGTCAACTGCGATTTACAGAGGCGGGACTAGCTTATATTCAACGTCTTCAATCCATAAGAGATGCCTTGGAAGAAGCTGAGTTAGAGGTCAGCGATTGTTCGACGCAGTTGAACGGTACGCTTAGATTGGCCGTTCCTGGGGCATTTGGTCGGATGTGGCTAGCTAAGTTGATCGCGAAATTTGGTCAGCAGCATCCAACATTGAATATTCATGTCGAGTATTCCGAACGGTTCGTAGACATCATTCATGATAGATTTGATGCGGCTATAAGAATTGGGGACCTGCCAGATAGCAGATTGAGAGCAAAAAAATTGGCCGATAACTTCCGAATTCTTTGTGCTTCACCCTCATATATTGAGTTGAATGGATACCCTGAAGAACCTATTGATTTGCAATCACATCATTGTTTTGGCTTCACTGAGTTGGCTAGCTTCCCAACACTCAACCTTAACAATGGAAGTAGTCGACAATCCATTGCAGTAAACTCAAAATTTTTGAGTAACGATGGCGAAGCTTTATTAACTGCTGCGATTGAGGGAGCCGGTATTTTAGCCGCCAGTGAGTGGCTCATGCGAAGCAGTATAAAAGCGGGCAAGCTAATTCAAGTATTACCCGAGTGGCGCCTGGACACCCAATCGGGCATCTATTTTGTAAGGCCATCCATCGAATTCCCACCGGCAAAAATTCGCTTATTCAAAAGCTGGATTGAGTCTGCCTTTGAATCAGGTGTTCCTTGGGAGTAATCAAGTAAGTCTAGCGGCCTACCCAGTACAAAAGGCTGAGCACTATGCTCAGCCTTTTTTTAGCAATTACTCGTTGCTAGGGAAAGCCATGGAGAGAGTGTGCGAATCTCCACCCGATTCAGGCCAGCGCTGAGACACTGTTTTTAAATCTGAGTAAAAGCGCGCGGCATCTGGGCCAAACATATGTGCATCACCAAACTTCGAGCGCCGCAGCCCACCAAAATTGTGATGTCCTACAGGTACTGGTACCGCTACGTTGACGCCAAGCATCCCAGCTTTTACTTCAACGGTGAAGCGATGTGCAGAATTACCATCGCGTGTATAAATCACCGCGCCGTTGCCATACTCATGATGATTGGTAACATCGATTGCTTCGTCGAGGCTATTGACTCGTACGATACCTCTCACCGGCCCGAATATCTCTTTCTTATACATCTCCATTTCCACAGTGACATTGTCGATCAAGCTGGCACCAACGTAGAATCCGTTAGAATCTTCGCCAAATCGCCCGTCGATGATCAGTTCGCCGCCTTGTTCAATAGCGGTGTCAATCGATGCGAGAACCTGTTCTTTGGATACAGTTGAAATTACAGCGCCAAAATCTGCCTTCGGATCATTGTAAGCTCCCATACGCAATGCTTTGATTTTGGGAACGATTAATTCGATCAGCTTATCTGCGGTTTGTTTTCCGACCGGTAAAAGCAATGAAATTGCCATACAGCGCTGACTAGCCGAGCCATATGCTGCACTTACAAACGCAGAAGCTGCGGCCTCTAGATCAGCATCAGGCATCACCACCATGTGGTTTTTTCCGCCGGTATAAGCTGCAACTCGCTTACCGTGGTGCGAGCCTTTTTGGTAGATGTATTCACCGATGGCGGTGGAACCCACGAAGCTGATGGCCGGAATGTCTGGGTTTGTCAGAATACCGTCCACAACCTCCTTGCCTCCATTCACCATGTTCCAGACCCCGTCCGGCAGCCCAGCTTCCTTCCACAGCTCACTCAGCAGAAACGAAGCGCCTGGTACTTTCTCCGAAGGCTTCAAGATAACCGCGTTACCGCACGCAATTGCCATGCTAGCCATCATCAGAGGCACCATGACCGGAAAGTTGAAGGGAGCAATACATCCAACAACGCCTACGGGTTGCCGAAATGAGTAGACATCAATCCCGCCACCGACATTCAACGAGTACTCGCCCTTGGAAATTTGGGCGGCGTTCGTCGCGTATTCTAACGCTTCGAGTGCTCTGCCAATTTCGCCTTTTGCATCTGCAAGGGTCTTGCCGTTTTCTTGACCTGTAATTTCTGCAATACGATCAGTATTAGCGATAACGAGCTCACGCATCTTGAAGATAATCTGCAAGCGACGTGCCTGAGAGGTTTTTGCCCATTCAGCGCCTGCTTTCTTAGCTACAGCTACGGCGTGATCGACCAAGTCACTATCACCGTAATCTAGATCATAAAGTTTATGACCGTTCGATGGATTAAAAACTGGGCCGGTGTGTATCCCGCTACCAGCATGGGGTTGACCAGCGATAAAGTGCGAAATTTTCATATTGTTTCCCTTATGCAAAAAATCTAATCGTAGTATCGCAAGCATCGGGCATTTACGGCCCAACGTTACCTATTGAGGTGAATAGCGTTTGGATATAAGAAAAATCTTTAATTAATGCGTCGGGAGATTCATGTGAGCGTAGCGTATACAAGTTTTTACTTAGAGCGCCAAAGGGAGTAAAGGACTTCGTGACCTCTGCATTGGCCATGGCTAGGTTAAGATCCTTAAGCATCAATTGCAGTTGAAACCCCCCGTTGTAGTTATTGCTGGAAGGCGCGTCTTGCTGTACCCCCGGCCAAGGATTCCACCGTTCAACAAGAAAGCTGCCGCCAGAACTGTTTTTGATAACGTTGCACAGTAAGGTCGGATCAAGTCCATTGCGAACACCGAGAGCAATGGCCTCAGCAGTAGCTGCCATGATGATGGCTGCTAGCATGTTGTTGCAGATTTTGGCAGCTTGACCCGCCCCTGCTGGCCCCATGTGAATGATGACTTTGCCCATCGCTTGCAACACTGGTAATGCGGCTTCAAGAGCATTTGGTTCGCCACCAACCATAAAACTCAGGGCTGCATTCTTTGCTCCCGTTGGTCCACCTGAAACAGGAGCGTCCACCATCGGCACGGAAGCTCCGGCTGCAACGCTGGCAACCTGCTTTGTGGTTTCGATTGAGATTGTGGAACAATCAATGATGAGAGGTTTGTGCTCAAGAAAAGGGATGATGCCTGTACTGCCTATGTAAAATTCGCGAACGGCAGCATCATTTGGCAGCATGCTAACAATTATATCCGCATTCTTAACCGCTTCCTGTTTCGACATTGCCACCTGGGCGCCACGCTCCTCGAGCGCCTTCAATGCTGCCGTATTCAAGTCATATACAGTGACCTGATATCCAGCGGCGATCAGGTTCTCAGCCATGGGTGCGCCCATCGCACCCAGTCCAACAAATAGTAGTTGGGGCATATTCGTCACTCTTATAATTAGGTTTGATTGTTCTAATAATCGTTCGGATGTTCTCTCAAACTTGCCGAACCACCTTTGAAGATGCAGTTCCAGCATAAGTCTCATGGAGATATCTGCCCACCACTATATTCAGAGTGAAAACACCTTCCAGATGTGCTTTTTTGTAGCTATAAAACCGTACGAAAAAGATCTATACAGCGTAAAGCACTGCAAAATGCTGTGAGATCGCGATAAACATGCCAAAAATGCAATTGCTGCATCACATGCATCACACCGATGCAGTGAAGACTGATGCCGTATTTTTTATTTGCGCCAGAATAGACTTGGAAGTCGCGGGCAAGCATGTCGTTTTCGTGAGCATGCTAAACAATTTTCATTGCTGTCACACATATCACTTGGAGACGAACGCTAGAACTTAACCAGAAATAACTACCCCGCTGAATTCAGGGCTCCAACAACAACAATTCGGAGAATTCCATGAGTGCCAATAGTGAAACCCTAGACGTCGATGTACGTCCCGTTAGAAGCCAAACGACAACCCGCGCAGTATTTGCCGCTGCCATGGGTACCGTTTTCGAATGGTACGAATTCACGCTTTACGGCGCATTGACATCAGTCATCGCGCTCAATTTCTTCACCAATTTAAATCCAACCATTGCATTTGTCTTTGCCCTACTCACGTTCGCTGTTGGATTTATAATCCGGCCTTTAGGGGCGATTATTTTTGGTCGAGTGGGCGATAGAGTAGGACGTAAAAAAACTTTTCTGATCACGATTATTCTGATGGGTGCCTCTACCGTTTCTGTAGGACTTCTTCCTACTTACCAAGCGATTGGCGTGTGGGCTCCAATCCTTTTGATCGTTATGCGCGCGATACAGGGTATGGCGATTGGTGGTGAGTTTGGTGGTGCTGCTACCTATGTCGCGGAACACTCGAGCAGCAAAGTTCGGGGACTAAATACCTCTTGGATTTCTGCGACTGCCGTAGGGGGATTATTAATGTCATTCGGCATGGTAATGCTCTGCCGGGCCTGGGCCGGTGAGGCTTTTAACGATTGGGGATGGAGGATCCCATTTCTTTTTTCAGGCGTATTGTTGGCGATATCCTTGATCGTACGTTTGAAAATGGAAGAATCTCCCGCATTTGAAAAAATGAAATCCGAAGAGCGTCTATCGGAATCACCACTGCGTGAAGTATTCACCAACTGGAAAAATATAAAAATTGTATTGATTGCCTTTTTCGGTGTTTGCGGCGGGATGGCCTGCTGTTACTACGTAGCGATGCTCTACCCTGCTTTTTTTATGACCCAAGTTTTGAAAGTAGACCCACAACAAGCGACCTCAATGCTTACTTTAGCCATGCTGGTAGCTTCGCCTCTGTTTCTTGTCTCAGGTTGGCTGTCAGATAAGATCGGTCGCAAACCTGTATTGCTAACGGGATTCATCCTATCCGCTCTACTTATCTTCCCTATTTTCAAAGGCTTAGCCTGGTACGGCAATCCAGATCTGGTAACGGCACAGGAACAGGCGCCAATTGTTCTAGAGGTTTCCGAAGAGCAGTGCTCATTCATGTTCAATCCAACAGGGACCCGGCGCTTCACCAGTTTGTGTGATATTGCGCGTCAAACCCTTTCAGCAGCAGGAGTCACTTACGAAACTATTCCATCTCAAAAAAATGATGGCGCGCTCATACGGGTAGGCAGTCAGCAAATAAGTGCCCCCGACTTTACCAACCTGCTGGGTGATCAAGTTATTGCTCAAACCAAACAATTGGAAACGCAGATTAAAAAGGCGATGGTCGACGCTGGCTACCCTAGCAAAGCCGACCCCAACAAATTCTCCCATCTTCATGTTTTTCTTTTATTGTTCGCTTTGATCTGCTGCGGCATTATCACTTACGCACCGGTGAGCGTGATCTTGGTGGAGATGTTTCCTGCGCGGATTCGATACACGGGTATGTCATTCCCTTATCACCTCGCCAGTGGCTGGGTTGGCGGACTGCTTCCAACTATCGCGTTTGCGCTATCAGCCCAAGCAGGAGATATCTATTATGGCCTTTGGTATCCGGTTTTGTGGGCTACTTTGGGGATTGTGATCTCTCTGATTTTTCTCAAAGAAACCCGTCATGTTGATATTTTAAAGTAGACCTCAAAGAAGAGAGTCGACTCTGCCAAGTGCGGCCGGCTCTACTCCTGCAAATTAAATGTCTTTGCTTTTGAAAGCACTGCTAGAAACTCAAGCTTTCGCAGAAACTAATAACGAGATTTTTGCACTACTTTCACGAAGTGGTGTTACGCGCCCACTATTAAACAAGGTAATCTTGATGCCCAATTACTGCGCTCCTTTACGCGACCTTCGCTTTGTTCTCTATGAAGTCTTCGATGCGCCATCACTCTGGGCGCGCCTGCCCCAACTGGCTGAACGCGTGGACGCCGAAACGGCTAACGCTATTCTGGAAGAAGCGGCAAAAGTAACCAGTCAGTTGGTTGCCCCCCTCAACCGCAGTGGCGACGAGGAGGGTGTTCAATGGGACAACGGCACAGTTACGACGCCAACAGGCTTTAAGGAGGCCTATTCGGCCTACATTGCAGGAGGTTGGGTTGGGCTCTCAGGCAATCCAAATTTCGGCGGACTCGGCATGCCGAAAATGCTTTCCATACAGTTCGAAGAAATGCTGTATGCAGCGAACGCCAGCTTTGCCCTTTACTCCGCACTGTCGGCAGGCGCCTGTTTGGCCATCGATGCTCATGCCAGTGAAAGCCTTAAAAGCACATATTTACCTCCGATGTATGAGGGACGCTGGGCGGGGTCAATGTGTCTGACCGAGCCGCATGCTGGTACTGATCTAGGCCTCCTGCGAACAAGAGCAAAACCACAAGCAGATGGCAGCTATCTGGTCAGCGGCACCAAGATTTTCATCACAGGTGGTGAACAGGATTTAACCGAAAACATCATCCATTTAGTGCTGGCTAAACTGCCTGACGCGCCACCGGGACCAAAAGGACTCTCTCTACTCCTGGTCCCCAAATTACTAGTGAACGCGGATCGCTCGCTCGGGGCGAAAAATAGCGTGTCCTGTGGCTCTATCGAACACAAGATGGGTATCAAGGCTTCAGCCACTTGCGTGATGAACTTCGACGACGCTATTGGCTACCTGGTCGGTGAGCCAAACAAGGGTCTGGCGGCGATGTTCACTATGATGAACTACGAACGCCTTTCCATCGGGATCCAAGGTATTGGCTGTGCTGACGCGTCCTACCAAAGCGCCGTGACCTATGCGCGTGATCGAGTGCAAGGACGGGCTTCAAGCGGTCCAGTGGAGGAAAACAAGATCGCGGATCCGATTATTCACCACCCGGATGTGCGACGCATGCTACTCAGCATGAAAGCAATGACCGAAGGGGGGCGTGCATTTGCCGCTTACGTGGGCCAACAGTTAGATTTGGCCAAATATGCAGAGGACAGTGCGGAGCGGGAACACGCCGCGGCATTGGTGGCATTACTTACTCCAATCGCAAAAGCCTTCTTCACTGACACAGGTCTGGACAGTTGCATACTTGGACAACAAGTGTTTGGTGGCCACGGCTATATCCGCGAGTGGGGTCAAGAGCAACTTGTTCGTGACGTACGTATCGCGCAAATTTATGAAGGCACCAATGGCATCCAGGCCTTGGACCTTCTGGGTCGCAAGGTGATAGCCGACAGGGGCGCGGCGCTAAAGTTGTTTGGAGACGAAGTTCGCCTCTTCGCAGATCAGATGAACGCTCCATACAGCGTCGAATTGCTCGAAGCCCTGAACTGTCTCGAAGATACCAGTGACTGGCTAATCGAGCAGGCTACACGCAATCCAACGGAAATAGGTGCAGCGTCCGTGGAGTATCTGCACCTGTTTGGGTATGTAGCCTATGCCTGGTTGTGGGCTCGCATGGCTGCGATAGCGGAATCACGACGCTGCCACGATGAGGCTTACTACGGGGCCAAGCTCGCTACTGCCCATTTTTTCTTCAGCCGCGTGCTACCACGCACCCAGTCCTTGGCCATCAATATTCGCGCAGGCGCCGCCCCCCTCTTCGGCCTCTCTAGCGAACAGTTCTAACTCTTCGTTGCATGCTCGTGTCCCTTTCGGTGCGGGCGTTCAATGCATTGGTGACAGTCGTTAAAAACTACATCGCGCATACAACAACAACAAATGGTGCATCAGACATGTCAATAAAAAGTGTGACGTCGCTCTCGACGATCCTGTTCACGTGCGCGGCGCCCAACGCCTTCGCGGACTTTATCAGCGACGCAAAGACCAGCCTTGAACTGCGTAACTTCTATTACAACCGTGATTATCGTAACGACGAAGCCCGGCAGTCCAAACGTGATGAATGGGCGCAAGGCTTCATCTTGAATGTGCAGTCGGGGTTTACTGAGGGCACCCTTGGTTTTGGCGTAGACGCGCTCGGCCTGCTCGGGGTCAAACTGGATTCCAGTCCGGACCGAACCGGCTCCGGGCTGTTGGCTTTTGATTCGCAACGCAACGTAAACGATGAGTACAGCAAGCTAATACCCACCGCCAAGGCTCGCCTGGCCGGCAGCGAATTACGCATCGGGGGGCTCAATCCCGTCATGCCTCTGCTGTCCAGCAATAACAGCCGCTTACTCCCGCAAGTCTTCCGCGGTGGAATGCTGGTCTCCAAAGACTTTGAGCCTTTGACCTTCAGTGCGTTACGGATCAATGCTGTAAAGCAGCGTAACTCAACGGACTTTGAATCACTGACCACCTTCGGCTACAAAGCGGTGCAGGCCGACCATTACACCTACCTGGCATTTGACTACAAAGTGTTGCCGCAACTGTCGCTCAGCTACCATGTGGCCGAGTTGGAAGACCTCTACCGTTCGAATTTTTTCGGCTTGAAATTCGAACGAGCGCTGGGCCCCGGATCGGTGATTTCCGACGTTCGTTATTTTGCTGCCAGCGAAACCGGGGATGAGGCGCTGGGTGAAGTGGACAACCGGACACTCAGTACGATGTTCTCCTACCGTCAAAGCGGTCACACAATCGGCCTCGGCTTTCAGAAAGCCTGGGGAGACACGTCCTTCGCCATGGTCAACGGGACCGACACCTACCTGTTCGGTGAGTCACTGGTGAGTACCTTTACCGCTCCGAACGAGCGCGTCTGGATTGCCCGTTACGATTTTGATTTCGCTGCCGCTGGCGTACCCGGGTTAACTCTGGGCTTGAAGTATGTAAAGGGAGACGAAGTCGATCCTGCCCTTTTGGGATCATCCCAGGCAGCCAGTCTGCGAGCCCAAGGTCAGGATGGCAAAGAATGGGAGCGGGTCAGCGATATCACTTACACCATTCAAAGTGGCCCGTTGAAGAACGTGTCGGCACAATGGCGTAACTCCACAAACCGCTCCACCTACGCCGACAGCGCCAACGAAAACCGCCTGATTTTTCGATACACGTACAAGTTTTAAGCGGACGTCTGAATGATCGCCGCACGCAGATTCTGCGTGCGGTTCTACAGTGATGAACGGGAATGCTCAACGGGACTACTCTGGAACGACGACGACTTTGCCAATCCTGGAGCGGTCTGTAAGAGCCGCAAAAGCTGCATTAGCTTGGTGCAAAGGAAAGCACGTTACGCGGGGGGCCGTTAAGCGTCCACAGACTAGCCTGGTGAAAAAATCTTCCCATGCGCTTTTAGCTTTGTCAGGCATCGTCTCAACTAGGTAGCGCACATCTACGCCGACCAATGAGGCGCTCTTTAATAGAGGAAGATTGGCAGGCAATGACGGAATGCGTCCACCCGCGAACCCCAGTACCAAGTGCCGTCCCTCCTTACCCAGTGATCGGAAGTAAATTTCCATGTCGTCGCCGCAAACGGGATCGAACACTACATCCGCGACACCATGGGGCAACAGGTTTCTAAGACGCGCCCTTAGCTCCGGCTCTTCTGAACGTAACACATCACTGGCTCCCAGACGCCTGGCCTCCTCTGCCTTTTCTGTGCTCGAGACGACGGCGACAACATGCGCACCGGCCGCGACTCCCAACTGGATTGCTGCTGCCCCAATTCCGCCGGTCGCACCTCGGATGACTAACACCTCACCCGTTATTAAGCGACCCCGCTCGAACAATGCATACCATGCTGTCAAGAAATCCAACAATGTAGATGCTGCCGTGACCGCATCTAGGTGATACGGAATTCGAATCAGGTGTGCCGCTTGCAAAAGAGTGTACTCGGCCAGTCCACCACCTATCTGCCATGCTCCAACTCGCTGTCCAATTCGGAACTCACAAACAGCCGAACCAACAGCATCAACCACTCCGACAATTTCACCGCCCGGGGTGTAGGGGAGCTCGGGTTTGATCTGGTACAACCCTCTGACTAGCAGTGTGTCGACAAACCCCAAACCTGTGGCTTCGACTCTTACCCTAACTTCAGTTGGTCCTGGCTCGGGGATAGGCGACTCAATCAGTGAATACGCATTTGGAAATTGGAACTGATCTCCTCGAAAACATTGCATAGTAACTCCCAATCTGTAATGGAGGTTCTTCATTCACATGAAGACGGGATGCTAAAAATTCACAATACCTTATTTACTCTCGAAAGAATCGCCAGCCAAAGTTACAAATATTGAGGTGAGGATAATGACATCTCAATCAAGCAAGCTTGGAATTTTCCCGCTGAAATCCAGCCATGGATTAGTCCCTAGCAGCTCTGAACCGTCGATGCTGGCGTCATAGTACCGAACAACAAAGCTCCTTGGGCCATGTGCGTAAGCTATGAGAATCCCATTCTCAGAGTTTAAATACGTGCCGTGAATCCCCAATCCAGGGTAGCTGATACGCCATGCCTTACCTCCTGGATCCACGGCTCCAAGTGTCAGCTTGACGACGCTATTGTCCAAAAGACGAAAAAACCAGACCGAGCCTCCACCTGACACAATCGTCATGACTTCGTCGATTCCAGCTCCATCTTCAGAGCTATTGGAGTGCAGCTTTCCAAGTCTCGCTTGGAAATCGGGCAGGTCGTCTGCGCTGATAGCTTTCATGTCGACTACCTTGGGATATGGCGTCCCACCGTACTCTGCAGTCGACATAAAACCACCACGGTGCATTTCTGGTGTTCGCCCCGCCCTCTCAATCTCTTCCAGCAATTCACCCCTGTGTAAAGGAAACAATGAGATCAACTCATCATGATCTTCTACTGATAACTTCCTATACATGGAAGCTTTCAGGATGGGAATGGCGTCCTTGGGGATGTCAACCTGGCTTACCCTCACTCCTGCCGCCAGCAAAACTGCGTTGACTGCAGCTAATCCTAACGTGGCCGGCCTTCTATCTTGATAAGAAAGCTTTAAATAACCATGATGTAGACTATCGATACTCAATGATATCGAGTCGATATCCTTCATAGTAGACATTATAAATCTCCCTCTAGCTGATCCTATAATAATGGAGAATCCAATTGTTCAACACTTGCAATTAAGCAAAGACAGATCACTACAATCTGGCTTGTGAAAATAAACTATGCACAACAGACTTATTTTCAAAGTGTTTTTCGGCGGGTGCAGCGGTTGGCAGATGACAAAAATAAACGTTAACGATTAATTTCAGCGCTCTGGTTAGGTATTCTTGACTGAAAAATCTATTTTTGCAGCCTAATTTAGGTGCATGGGTGTAATGCATCAGTTGCATAAATGCGATGCAAGCTGAAACTCACTTCAATCCTGAAGTGACGAGAATTTGAGCAGTCTATTTTCAGATGTCAGTGGCTATGTTGATCATGCCATTCTTTAGATAAACCCCGATACCGCCTGACCTGCTTGTTCCGGAAAGCGACCACACGATGGCGATCACGAGGACGCCACCGCATATAAACCGCGCTCCTACAACAGACACTCAATGGCCATTGCCGTGGCCTCACCGCCGCCGATGCAGATCGCTGCAACACCGCGTTTCAGCCCTTTCTGGCGCAGGGCCGAAAGCAAAGTCACGAGGATCCGCGCGCCGGACGCGCCGATCGGGTGGCCGAGGGCACAGGCGCCACCGTGAACGTTGACCTTCTCGTGGGGGATCTCCAGTCGGGTCATGGTCACAAGGCTGACCACGGCGAAGGCTTCGCTGATTTCGAGCAGATCGACTTGCTCCAGCGACCAGCCGGTTTTCTTCATCAGTTTCTTGATCGCGCCCACTGGTGCTACCGGAAACAGCTCTGGAGCATCGGCAAACGCCGCATGGCCGTGAATCACCGCCAGTGGTTTCAAACCGCGTTTTGCAGCTTCGGACTGGCGCATCAGCACCAATGCCGCGGCGCCATCGGAGATCGAGCTGGAGTTCGCCGCCGTCACCGTGCCGCCGTCGCGGAACGCCGGTTTCAAGGAAGCGATCTTGTCCAGTTTGGCTTTCGGTGGCTGTTCGTCGTTGCTGATCAACACGTGCTCTTTGCCGACAGTCACGGTGAGCGGCACGATTTCGTCCTTGAAACTGCCGTCCTTGATCGCCTGCTGCGCGCGGGTGGTCGAAGCGATGGCAAACGCATCCTGCGCTTTGCGGCTGAAGCCGTTGGTTTCGGCGCAATCCTCGGCGAAGGTGCCCATCAAGCGGCCTTTGTCGTAAGCGTCTTCCAGACCGTCGAGGAACATGGAATCGAGCATACGACCATGGCCCATGCGGTAACCGCTGCGGGCACGGTCGAGCAGGTAAGGCGCGTTGGACATGCTTTCCATGCCGCCGGCGACGACCACGTCGGCGCTGCCGGCGACCAGCATGTCGTGGGCCAGAATCGCTGCTTCCATACCGGAACCGCACATTTTGTTCAGGGTGGTGCAGCGGGTCGACTTGTCCAGCCCCGCGCCGAGTGCGGCTTGACGCGCCGGCGCCTGGCCGAGCCCGGCAGCCAATACGCAACCGAACAGCACTTGATCAACCGAATCGGGCGCGACACCGGCGCGTTCGACCGCGGCTTTGATGGCAGCGGCGCCGAGTTGCGGTGCGGTCAGGCTTTTCAATTCGCCCTGAAAACCACCCATCGGGGTGCGGACGGCGCTGACGATAACAATCGGATCGTTAGAAGTAGTCATGACAAATCCTCTTACTTGGCGGCCATGCGCAAGGCACCGTCGAGGCGGATCACCTCGCCATTGAGCATGCTGTTTTCAATAATATGTTTGACTAGTCCGGCGTACTCGGCAGGTTTGCCCAAACGCGGTGGAAACGGCACACCGGTCGCCAGAGAGTCACGGACTTCCTGGGTCATGCCGGCCATCATCGGGGTTTCGAAAATGCCCGGCGCGATGGTCATCACCCGAATGCCGAAGCGCGCCAGTTCCCGGGCGGCGGGCAAGGTCAGGCTAACGATCGCACCTTTGGACGCGGCATAGGCCACCTGACCGATCTGGCCGTCGTACGCGGCCGCCGAGGCGGTATTAATGATCACGCCGCGCTCGCCGTCGGCATCCGCTTCGGTTTCAGCGATTGCCGCCGCTGCCAGGCGCAGCATGTTGAAACTGCCGATCAAGTTGACGTTGATTACCTGGCTGAAATTGGCCAGCACATGAGGGCCATTCTTGCCGAGGATCTTCTCACCGCGCACGATGCCGGCGCAGTTGACCAGACCATTCAAGCCACCGAAGGCTTTGACCGTCGCCTGCACGGCTGCTTCGGCCGCGACTTCGTTGCTGATGTCTGCAACCACGCTTTGCACGCCGAGTCGTTCAGCCTGGGCCGCAACGGCCTCGGCGTTCATGTCCACCAGCATCACTTTGGCACCGGTCGCGACCAGCATTTCAGCCGTGGCCGCACCGAGCCCGGAGGCACCGCCGGTGACGAGAAAAACCTTGTTGTCGATCTGCATTATGGCTTCCTGTATTCAAGCTGGAACGGTCATCGCCGCAGTCTCTAGAGACATGGCGATATCGTGGCGGCGCAACATAGATGCCGCCTTTAGCCACTCTTTTTTTTGGTAAATCAATGACGTATTGCTAGCCCTAGGAAAGTAAGCTGGGTACAGCATCCTAAAGAGATACGGCGCGGTGTTGAGTGCGCTCAACGGTTGCACCACTTGGTTGTACGCAATGCGATATAAGGGGACGAACAATGGTACTAACTCATAGTCCTAGCTGGTCTTGTTAAGGTTGGAAGAACTAAAGTTGATGAAATACTGGGGCCACATGACTAGCCGGACAATGGTCAAAGCCACCAACTTGTGTGATCGGTTTGGCCAAGGGCCGGGTTAGAAAGGACCAAATTCGCGGCTTGTGGCGAATGCGAACTGACCACGAAAGTCATACACCGAGCACAGCACTCACCACGTGGAGAAAATGATGGTTACACCTCAGGACAAGGGAACCACGTCAATCGCACTGGTGCATGAAGCCCTCTATAGCGCCAAGCAACGAGGCATCGACGTGGCACTGGCCTTAGGGAAAGCCGACATCGACCTGCAACTGCTTGATGCCCCAAAAGCAAGGGTGTCAGCCGGCTCATTCGCTCAGCTGTGGATCGAGTTGGCGGATCTGTTGGATGACGAATTCTTTGGTATCGACAGCCATCCGATGCGACGTGGCAGCTTCAAATTGATGTGCCATGCGCTCCTTGATTGCTGCACCTTGGGCCAAGCTCTGCAGCGAATGCTTTCGTTCTTGAGGCTGGTACTCGATGACATCCATGGTGAAATACACACCGAGGAAGATCACGCCTTCATCATCCTCCACGATCACGGAAACCTGCGGCGGCTGTTCGCTTACGGCACGTGGTTTATCCTCGTACATGGCCTGGCGTGCTGGCTAGTCAACCAACGCATTCCATTGCTGGCGCTCAGTTTTCGCGCCACGAAGCCTGCCGATGAAAGCGACTACCGAATGCGTTTTTGTGAAGACATTCAATACGACGCGCCGACAACGCAGGTCAATTTCGACAAAAAATTCCTGGATATGAAAATTGCACAGACTCCCGCCAGTCTATGCGCGTTCCTAAAAGAGTCCCCCGCCAGCCTTTTAGTAAAATACCGTAACGACGACAGCATCAGTGCGCAGATAAGGCGGCGCTTACGAGGGTTGAGTCCGGACAAGTGGCCGGAAAGGGACGAGCTGGCACTTTTGCTCTGCATGTCCAATTCAACCCTGCAGCGCCGGCTGCAGGCCGAGGGCACCCACTATCAAAACCTCAAAGATGATTTACGTCGTGACATGGCCATTGACCTCCTGTCACGCGGAGACATGACGGTTACTGAGGTCGCCACAGAAACCGGTTTTCAGGAAACGAGCGCTTTTCACCGCGCATTCAAAAAGTGGACGGGAGTTAACCCAGGCGCCTATCGACGCAACCGTTCAGACGAGTAATTTCATTTATCGGAACGATGCCCCAGCCCCATCCACAAGCGTCATGTGGATTTATTAGCTACGTGTTTTCTCTACAACCGCGTACGCCACTTCAATGCTTTTTCGCTGGTGTTTGACTCGCTGGCACCTCTCTCAAACATGCCCAAACAGCTCACCCAAGTTGGCACCGCCAGGCATGGGCTGCTTTAAATCGCCTACCTAGAATGGCCATGAACCAGCAGCCGCTCTCTCATCAGTAAAGGCTTAGTGGTCGGCGGTGCCGAGCTGGCTTTTCGACGGCAATCTTGATGTACGCAAGCAAGTGCACTTCACCAAAAAAAATAAAATCGAAGGAGACACAATATGCAACCAATCAACGTATACACGCTCGCGGGCAACTCAAAATTCAACAGCTTCCATAGACTGATTCTTTTCTGGTGCGTGCTGATATTGGTCATTGACGGCTACGACCTAGCCGTCGTTGGCGCTGCATTGCCTGCCATTATGCTGGACATGAAGATAGACCCGACCAGCGCAGGCATCATGGCCGGCTCGGCCCTGCTAGGAACCATGCTTGGCGCGATCTTTCTGGGGACGTTAGCCGACCGCATCGGCCGACCAAAAATGATCGCTATCTGTGTCGCGCTGTTCAGTCTGTTCACCGCGACTGCCGGGCTCACTAGCGACCCGATCAGCTTCAGCGTCGCCCGATTCATCGCAGGGCTGGGCATCGGTGGCGTTCTGCCGATCGTGACTGCACAAATGGGCGAGTTCTCACCGGCGAAACTTCGTACCCGGCTTGTCACGTTAGTGTTTGCCGGCTATTCCGTGGGCGGAATTCTGGTCGCACTCACCGGCAAGCAACTGATCGAAAGCCACGGATGGCAGTCGGTGTTCTACGTTGCTGGGCTACCCGTGCTGCTGATCCCGTTCATTTTGAAGACTATGCCGGAATCCATGGCTTTCTTGCTCAAGCAGGGTCGTCAGCAGGATCTGAGCCTCATCATCAAAAGGATCGATCCCACTTATCCATTGGATGCCGAGACAGTGCTGGCGGGACATCCTGCCGAGAACAATTACTCACTCGACACCCCGGTTAAAGGGTTGTTCAGCGATGGCCGCGGATTCAGCACGGTGATGATCTGGACAGCCTTCATGACGGGACTGTTTATGGTCTACGCGCTCAATTCCTGGTTGACCAAACTGATGGCGATGTCCGGCCACAGCTTGGGCTCGGCGCTTAATTTTGTCATCGTTTTTAACGTAGGAGCGATTGTCGGTGCGCTCGGCGGCGGATGGCTCAGCGACAAGTTCAATATCAAATATGTCCTGGTTTCATTCTACGTGGTGGGCGCGCTGGCGCTTACTGCGATGGGCTTTACACACTCGACTGAGTTGCTGTTTTTGGTCGTATTCATTGTGGGCGCCTCCACCCTCGGCACTCAATTGATTGCCTATGCCTATGCAGGGGATTTTTACCCGACCTCAATCCGTTCCACTGGCGTGGGCTTCGCGTCCGGGGTCGGCCGCATCGGCGCAATTATCGCCCCGGTGCTTATCGGCTGGTTCGTCTCGCTGGCCTTGCCACTCGAACAAAACTTCATGGTGATCGCACTTGCAGGCCTGATGGGCGCGGTGGCGGTCTCGTTTGTAAACCAGTCACGGGCGGATTCGACACAGGTCAGCAAAGCGCCAGCGTTGTCACGCTGACCGACAGGCTGCAGTTGAGATCTCCTTGCCCGTTTGACTCGATCAGTAGAAGGATGTGTACCTTGAATCGCTTGTCACTACCGCCGTTGTCAGCGCAAGAACTTAAGTGCACCGTCGACTGGGCAATTGCGTCACGCCGCAGTGTCAGAGCCTTCCTGCCAACTACAGTGTCGCGTGAAGAAATCGAAGCGATTCTGGACATCGCTCGTTTCAGCGCCTCAGGCGTCAACATGCAGCCGTGGCGTGTTCACGTCGTTACCGGCGAAGTGAAGGAGCATCTGTCGATGGCGATCGCCGCCATCGATAACGATCCGCAGCTTAGTAGCGGTGCGCAAGACCCTTATGAGTACTACCCACGCGAATGGGTCACACCTTATGTGGATCGCAGACGCAAAGTGGGTTGGGATCTCTACGGTCTGCTTGGGATCACTAAGGGTGACAAGCTCCGCATGCACCAACAGCACGGTCGCAACTACCGATTTTTCGATGCACCGGTAGGACTGTTATTTACCCTGGATAAAGTGCTTGAGCAGGGCAGCCTGCTCGATTACGGCATGTTCCTCCAAAGCGTGATGGTGGCCGCCCGTGGTCGTGGTTTGCACACCTGCCCACAAGCTGCATTTCTCAAGTACCACAAAGTCATCTCAGAAGTGCTAGGCATTCCAGCTGAGCAAATGCTGGTGTGCGGTATGAGCCTTGGCTATGCCGATCCTGCGTGCATTGAAAACACGTTGGTAACGGCCCGTGAGCCAGTCAGTACTTTTGCCGTTTTTCATCAAAATAATAAGGAGACCTGCCCATGATTACCGGTGCCTACGCAAACGGACTCGATCAGAGTCCAGCGAACCATGTCCCGCTGACCCCCCTCGGCTTTTTGGACCGGGCCGCTCTTGTTCACCCTGAACGCGTCGCTATCATTCATGGTGAGCTGCAGAGGACCTGGGCGCAAACGCGTGAGCGCTGTTATCGACTCGCATCAGCGCTGGTGGGCAGAGGCGTACTCCCAGGCGACACGGTCTCCATCCTTTCACCCAACACGCCGGCGATGGTCGAAGCGCATTTCGGGATTCCGTTATCCGGAGCGATTTTGAATACGATCAACCATCGTCTGGACGCTGAAGGCATCGCTTTTATTTTGCGCCACAGCGAATGCAAGTTGCTGTTGGTCGATTGCGAATACATGGCCGTTGCCTCAGCGGCACTTGATCTACTCGAATTCCGTCCGGTCGTGATCAGTATTCGCGACCATTTGGCTTCTGTGTGCGTCGATCTGGAAATACCCGACTACGAGACACTACTCGCCGAGGGCGACTCGGAATTCGAAGGGGTTTGGCCAAGCAGTGAGTGGCAGCCTATTGCCCTCAACTACACCTCAGGTACCACCGGAGACCCGAAAGGCGTGGTGGTCAGCCATCGAGGTACCTACTTGATGAGCCTATTGCAGATGACCAACTGGCCGCTCCCACGGGCGCCTCGGTACTTGTGGACGCTGCCTATGTTTCATGCCAACGGCTGGTGCTTCCCATGGGCAATTACCGCCGCAGCCGGTACACACGTGTGCCTGCGCAAGGTATCGGCTGAAACGGTGTTCGACGCGATCACCCTTCATCAGGTTGACCATTTCTGTGCGGCGCCCATTGTGATGGCCATGATCGCCAACGCCCCCCACAAGCCAGGGCTGCCCCATTCGGTTCGCGTTTTGACGGCAGGCTCACCGCCCCCCGCAGCGGTACTCGACGCCGTGGTGTCCATGGGATTCGAGGTTGATCATGTGTACGGTATTACTGAAGTGGCTGGCACACCGATCAGCTGTGTCTGGCAGGACGGATGGGATGACCTTCCCGCTCAAGAGAAAGCGAAAATACGGGTCCGGCAAGGCGCCCGCGCAGCAGCTTTCGAGGGTTTGATTGTCGCAGATGCGGAAACATTGCAGCCCGTTCCTCATGATGGCCAGACTACCGGCGAACTGCTGTTGCGCGGCAATACCATAATGATGGGCTACCTGAAAAACGAGACAGCAACGCAAAAAGCATTCGAAGGCGGATGGTTTCATACCGGTGACGTCGCCGTGGTCCATCCAGACGGATACATGCAGATAACGGATCGCTGCAAAGATGTCATCATTTCGGGTGGCGAAAACATTTCTTCCGTCGAAATCGAAGACATCCTCCATGGCCATCCGGCGGTACTTCATGCCGCAGTGGTCGCGCAACCGGATGATAAATGGGGCGAGGTGCCTTGCGCATTTATCGAACTGAAAAATGCAGATCTCTCTCCTACAGAGGCGGACCTAATCGCATATTGTCAGTCGCGTCTGGCACGCTACAAATGCCCAAGTCGAGTGATCTTCATGGAGCTCCCGAAAACGGCCACAGGAAAAATCCAAAAGTTCATCCTTCGCCAACAAGCCGGTAGCCAGGAAGCCATCTTACGATTGGCCTCTAGCGGTTAAAACGTTGTTACCGGCGGTCTTAACAGCGACCACAAATGACGCTGCGTCCAGACCGCCGATCTGAACTTGACCGAGCTCACCTTAAAAAACTGACATCGCACATTCAATCAATGTGCGGTGCACAGCCGCGTCACTCCCCCATGGGGTGGTGCGCGCTGCAGACACCAAAAACAACAACAAATGGTGCATTAGACATGTCAATAAAAAGTGTGACGTCGCTCTCGACGATCCTGTTCACGTGCGCGGCGCCCAACGCCTTCGCGGACTTTATCAGCGACGCAAAGACCAGCCTTGAACTGCGTAACTTCTATTACAACCGTGATTATCGTAACGACGAAGCCCGGCAGTCCAAACGTGATGAATGGGCGCAAGGCTTCATCTTGAATGTGCAGTCGGGGTTTACTGAGGGCACCCTTGGTTTTGGCGTAGACGCGCTCGGCCTGCTCGGGGTCAAACTGGATTCCAGTCCGGACCGAACCGGCTCCGGGCTGTTGGCTTTTGATTCGCAACGCAACGTAAACGATGAGTACAGCAAGCTAATACCCACCGCCAAGGCTCGCCTGGCCGGCAGCGAATTACGCATCGGGGGGCTCAATCCCGTCATGCCTCTGCTGTCCAGCAATAACAGCCGCTTACTCCCGCAAGTCTTCCGCGGTGGAATGCTGGTCTCCAAAGACTTTGAGCCTTTGACCTTCAGTGCGTTACGGATCAATGCTGTAAAGCAGCGTAACTCAACGGACTTTGAATCACTGACCACCTTCGGCTACAAAGCGGTGCAGGCCGACCATTACACCTACCTGGCATTTGACTACAAAGTGTTGCCGCAACTGTCGCTCAGCTACCATGTGGCCGAGTTGGAAGACCTCTACCGTTCGAATTTTTTCGGCTTGAAATTCGAACGAGCGCTGGGCCCCGGATCGGTGATTTCCGACGTTCGTTATTTTGCTGCCAGCGAAACCGGGGATGAGGCGCTGGGTGAAGTGGACAACCGGACACTCAGTACGATGTTCTCCTACCGTCAAAGCGGTCACACAATCGGCCTCGGCTTTCAGAAAGCCTGGGGAGACACGTCCTTCGCCATGGTCAACGGGACCGACACCTACCTGTTCGGTGAGTCACTGGTGAGTACCTTTACCGCTCCGAACGAGCGCGTCTGGATTGCCCGTTACGATTTTGATTTCGCTGCCGCTGGCGTACCCGGGTTAACTCTGGGCTTGAAGTATGTAAAGGGAGACGAAGTCGATCCTGCCCTTTTGGGATCATCCCAGGCAGCCAGTCTGCGAGCCCAAGGTCAGGATGGCAAAGAATGGGAGCGGGTCAGCGATATCACTTACACCATTCAAAGTGGCCCGTTGAAGAACGTGTCGGCACAATGGCGTAACTCCACAAACCGCTCCACCTACGCCGACAGCGCCAACGAAAACCGCCTGATTTTTCGATACACGTTCAAGTTCTAAGCGGCCGTCTGAACGATCGCCGCACGCAGATTCTGCGTGCGGCAAATCCCTAAATCAACACGGCTTGAATTGTGTGCAGCCACGCTGAAGTGGTTGTACCTACTCCATCAGTTTTGTAGAGAATGCAGTTCGTCGCTCCGGGTCAGTAAGCAAAGGAAATTTGTCGATTGGATATCATTAGCGGGGGGGGACACGGCAGATACCATCCTTACCGCGACCTGGGAGGCGCTGAAATCCTCCATAGGTCGGCGCGTCCCCTAGCGTGTTAGCGGTCGAACAAGTTCGTTGGCTGTTCTCTCACGAGGCAGACAGGCGCTCAAGGTGCTCTAGATCGGTGACCAGATGTGCGTAGCGTGGCATCGTATATCGGATCTCGAGCTCCAGAGCCGCTGGAGAAGACGCGGCAACACAGTCTCTCACCACCGTGACATGGAGATCTCTCTGCACGGCGTCACGCAGGGACGAGTCGAGTGTCAAGTCGGCCAATGACCCGGCCAGAATCAGATGCTCTAGGTCATGTGACTCTATCAGCGTATCGACTTCGGGCAGTCCGAAGATGCTCAGGGTCGTGGGACTCGGCAGTACGACGTCGGAAGGGGATGGACCTACGGCCGGCTGGGCCTGGGACGAGTGGGTCGTCACCGGGCGACTGTAGGTGCCCAAATCGTAATAGTCGTGCATCGACTTATCCTCTCGACCTGAGCAGGGAACCTCGCAGGAAATCCTTGCGGACCTGGAGAGCCTCGACAGTTCAAGAGGTCCAGCATACCCCGCGGTTCTGACTGAGCGGTACAGCCGACGACAGGAGGATCATTGCCGGCGTCGATAGTCACCATCAATTCAATGAAGTTCTCATAAAAAATCCGCGGCGTAACATCAGCCCCATACCAAACAACTACACCCCGGAGCACACCATCATGAAACGCCAAATCCTTCTCAGCATCGCTTTCTCGGTTTTTGCAGTTAACGCTTTCGCCGCTACATCTGCTCACCCGGTTGTCGCTGAAGGCGGCTCGGATCGTCTGATTGAAAGTCGTGTGGCTGAGGGTGGTTCCGACCGTCTGATCGAAAACCGCGTCGCTGAAGGTGGTTCGGATCGTCTGATCGAAAATCGTGTTGCCGAAGGTGGCTCGGATCGTCTGATCGAGAAACGTGTTGCCGAAGGTGGTTCGGATCGTCTGATCGAAAACCGCGTCGCTGAAGGTGGTTCCGACCGTCTGATCGAAAACCGCGCTGCATAAATGAATGGCTTTACCGAAGCACTCAACGAAAAGCCCGGCCTGACAAGCCGGGCTTTTTCGTGCACAAAATAAATCGATCCCTGCTTAATGCCTCCGCCGCACCTGTGATACATAACACCTGATTGTGAGTCCCGTACCCAATGAGGTTTGCCCATGCTCCACTCCCCACGCTTACCGCAACTGCTCACCTGCGCCGTCCTCGGTTTACTCGCCTGCAGCGCGCAGGCCGGTGCGCCCTCCCCGGCACCCGATAGCTTGCAACCGCTGCTGGTAACATTGAACGAGCGCCTGAGCATTGCTGATCTTGTGGCGCTGACCAAGTGGGACAGTGGCAAACCGATCCAGGACAGTGCCCGGGAAGCACACGTCATCGCCAACGCCAGGAAGCTGGCCGTTGAGCGCAAACTGGACCCGGACGAAGTAGCCGAACTGATCGCCGCACAGATCGAAGCCAACAAGCTGGTGCAGTACGGGCTGGTGGCCCAATGGCGATCGGCCGGAAAGGCGCCTGACACGCCGCGGCCAGACCTCGCCAATCAAATCCGGCCACAGCTCGATGAGCTGCAAAACCGCCTGTTGCAGCAATACGCCGCCTTCGCGCCCTACCGCAAAGACCCGCAATGCGCGGACTGGCTAGCCAAAGAACGATCCAGCCTGATCAAGGACGGACTGCATGGTCAGGCACTGATACGCGCCACCGGGGAACTGTGCGTCGCTGATCGATGACAAGGTAACCAAACAACAAAAATACAGGAGTTGAAAATGTCTGAACTGAAACTGCATCCCGAAGCCGCAGAATCCCTGAAACAGTGGCACGACATGATCAGCAAGGGTGACTTGAGCGCCTTGCCCGGTTTGTTGGACCCACAGGCGATATTCCGCTCCCCGATGGCTCACACGCCTTACCCGGGTGCAACCGTGGTATCGATGATTCTCAACACGGTCATCGAGGTATTTGAGGACTTTGTCTACCACCGGGAACTGTCGACCGCAGACGGGTTGAGCGTCGTCCTGGAGTTCAGCGCCAACGTCGGCGGGAAACAGTTAAAGGGCATCGACATGATCCGGTTCAATGAACAAGGAAAAATCGTCGAGTTTGAAGTGATGGTCCGTCCCTTGAGTGGCCTGCAAGCCTTGGGCGAGCAAATGGGACAACGCCTTGGCGCTTACCTGGCGGCCAGCAAAGCCTGAAGACGTTGCATCGTCTTGGGCGATGCCTCTGCTCCCGGCTTGATGTTAAATAGAGCGCGTAAAGCAGCGCAACGAGAACACCGATGAATACCCATTTTGAGATTAGTAATGTCCCTGAGCCCAACATTCAGCGCGATGGCAACATTCATTGCGTCGCCCATCAGCCGTCGGTGGTAATAGCATGATCGAGGTCACCGAAGTTTCCATTGCCGAACTGCGTGCTGCGCTCGAGTCAGGCCGAACTACTGCGGTTGAGCTGGTTCAGGCCTATCTCGCCAGGATCGATGCCTACGACGGTCCCGACACGCCCACCGCCCTCAACGCGGTGGTGGTTCGAAACCCCGAGGCGCTGAACGAGGCGCAGGCGTCCGATGCCCGTCGGGCCAAGGGCGAGACGCTGGGTCCGCTCGATGGCATTCCCTATACGGCCAAGGACAGTTATCTGGTGAAAGGGCTCACTGCCGCCTCCGGCAGTCCCGCCTTCGCGAACCTGATTGCTTATCGCGATGCGTTCACGATTGAACGGCTTCGTGCTGCTGGTGCGATCTGCCTGGGCAAAACCAATATGCCGCCCATGGCAAACGGCGGCATGCAGCGCGGGGTCTATGGCCGTGCGGAAAGCCCATACAACGCTGACTATCTCACCGCCCCATTCGCCTCGGGCTCATCGAACGGCGCCGGTACGGCAACCGCCGCCAGCTTCGCGGCATTCGGCCTCGCGGAAGAAACCTGGTCGAGCGGACGCGGCCCTGCATCGAACAATGGTCTGTGCGCCTATACGCCTTCGCGCGGGGTGATTTCGGTGCGCGGCAACTGGCCGTTGACGCCGACGATGGACGTTGTCGTGCCGTTTGCCAGAACCATGGCCGACTTGCTCGAGGTGCTCGACGTGGTGGTGGCGGAAGATCCCGACACCCGTGGCGATCTGTGGCGGATGCAACCCTGGGTGCCGATTCCGAGTGTCGCTTCGGTGCGCCCCGCTTCCTATGCCGAGTTGGCCGTGAAGTCCGATGCACTGGCAGGAAAGCGCTTTGGTGTTCCGCGCATGTACATCAACGCGGATCCCGATGCGGGCACGAGCGATGCGCCAGGCATTGGTGGTCCGACGGGGCAGCGAATCATCACCCGTCCTTCGGTGATCGGGCTCTGGGAAGAGGCGCGCAAGGCACTCGAAGCTGCCGGTGCGGAAGTGATAGAAGTCGATTTCCCGCTGGTGTCCAATTGCGAGGGTGATCGCCCGGGTGCGCCGACCGTATTTACGCGGGGCCTGGTGTCCAAAGAGTTCCTGCATCATGAGTTGTGGGACCTGTCGGCCTGGGCGTTCGATGATTTTCTGCGGGCCAATGGTGATCCCAAGTTGAACCGCTTGGTCGATGTCGACGGACCGCTGATTTTCCCCCACGACCCGGGCACGCTCCCCAACCGGGAGGACGACCTTGCCGCAGGCATGGACGAGTACGTGAAAATGGCCGAGCGCGGCATCACACCGTGGGACCAGATCACCACCGTGCCTGACGGACTGCGCGGACTTGAGCAGACACGTCGAATCGATCTTGAGGACTGGATGGATCGGCTGGGGCTCAATGCGGTGCTGTTCCCGACGGTGGCCGACGTGGGTCCGGCGAATGCCGATGTCGATCCGAAGTCTGCGGATATCGCGTGGAGCAACGGCGTCTGGGTCGCCAACGGCAACCTCGCCATCCGACACCTGGGCGTTCCCACGGTCACAGTGCCGATGGGCGTCATGCCGGACATCGGCATGCCCGTCGGGCTGACATTCGCCGGTCGCGCCTATGACGATTCGACGCTGCTGCGCCTGGCTTCGGCGTTCGAGTCGATCGGAACAAAACGATTGATCCCGCCTCGCACCCCTCCCTTGCCGGTTGGCCAACAATAGAAAGGGCGGGATTGGGGCTTTACACGCTCCAATCCCGTCCACTGGTTGACTGTCGCCCCGGAATTCAGCGCCAACGTCGGCGCAAGAGTCTCAACGTGCGTTTTTCGGCGAAACGCGACGGCCATTCCATGGCACGCCTGGCGGGGAACTTGCGGGCGATGTCCACAAAGGGCGTGACGATCAGGCTATAGAGCGTCAGGTAACGGTCGTGATCCTGTTTGCCAGTGCCGAATTGAATGGGCTCGGGCGTCGAGTGTGTGACGTAGAGCGTACCGAACATCCAGTCCCAGAGTGACAGGTTGATACCGAAGTTCTTGTTGAAGTGTCGAGGCGCGTCACTGTGGTGAATCTGGTGCTGCGCCGGGCTGTTCAGCACATGCTCGACCCTGGGCCCGAATGAAAGCCAGACATGGCTGTGACGCAAATTGGCCGCCAGGGCATTGAGGATCAGGACCATATACGTCACGCCGAACAAGGTGTACCGGCTGACCTCCCCGCCACAGGCGTACCAGAAGACACCGGCAAAAGCGCCGAGGAAGACGGTGTCACTCAGTTTCTCGACCATTTTTTCCACAAAATGAATCCGGCTTGCCGTCGCCGGCACCAGGACGGGCGCGGAATGATGGACTTTGTGGAACGCCCACAGATACCGGGAATGAAAGGCGCGATGGCCCCAGTAATGGATGAAGTCTTGCACCAGAAACACGCCCAGCCCGTAGAGCAGGGAAAGTGAGAGGTTCTCCCCCACCTGCACGCGCGCGCCCCAAAGATTGTTGAAAAACGAGATGTAGTCGCCGGAACGCAGGACGTACGGATCGACCAGGCCAACAATGGGCAGCACCAGCGCGACCTTCAGGATGGCCCGCACGAAGTAGTACCGGTAATCCAGCAGCGCCGAAGGATGAAAATGAACCCGGTGCCCGCCGATGAACTCCCAGAAAGAACGTGCGTCGGTCAGCCCGCGATATTTTCTGAAGCGGTACAGGCTGTAGGCGATGCTGTAGGACACGCAGAGAAACACGATGCTGAAGCGGCCGTTCAGATCAAAAATGCCAAAGAACTGATCCGTGACTGGCTCGATCACCCACTTCATCAGGTAGTCATACAGAAGCGCGAAAACATCCATTAACGGCCCCCTCCGTCAAAAGGGGGGGATTGTAATTCAGATCGTAACCACCGGGTGTTCCGAGCCGAACGAATGCCTTTCGAACGTCACAAAGCCCTATTGCGGCTGAAACGTCTGAAGGTACGCCAACAGATTTTCAATCTTTTCCGGATCGCTGAGCCCCCAGAAAATCATGCGGGTGCCGGGCACCACTTTTTTGGGAGCTTCGAGGTACGCAGTCAGCGTTTCGCGGTTCCAGACAATGCCGGCGGATTTCATCGCATCGGAATATTGGTAATCCGTGGTGCTGCCCGAAGGGCGTCCAAAAATGCCATTGAGCTGCGGCCCGAATGAACCGCGTGCCGACTCCCCGACCTGATGGCAGCCACCGCATATCCGCTTGAACAGTGTCGCACCCGCTTCAGCATCGCCGGCCGCGTGTGCTTGCGCGCCGCATAATCCAGCATTGAGCACCAGGGCCAAGGTGAGTACGGCGGTTTTCTGCATGTTCTGCTCCCAATCAACTGTGGCTTGGCGCAAGTGAATCAACTCGCACCCGGTTGAAACTTCCTCCTGTACGCCGCTGGCAGCAGACCCACTCGCTGGCGGAACAGTCTACGGAACGAATTACCGTCTTCGTAGCCCACGGCGTAAGTAATGCTGTCGAGTGTCATGCGGGTGGATTCAAGAAGCTGTTTTGCCTTCTCCAGACGCAGGGTTTGCAGGTAGGTAATGGGCGTGTAACCGGTGGCCTCCTTGAAGCGCCGTTTGAAGTTCCTGACGCCGAACCCGAATTGCCGGGCGACGTCATCAATCAGCAGCGGCTGTTCGAAGTGTTCCTCCAGCCAGTGTTGAACCCGCAGGATGTCGCCATCCCCATGGTTCTTCGGCAATGACCACATGACATACACCGATTGCTCGCTGCGCACAGCGTCGACCAGCAAGTACTTGCCGCACTTTTTCGCCAGTTCCAGTGAAGCGAACCGGCGCACGAGGTGCAGCAGAAGATCCATGGCGGCACTCGCGCCCCCGCACGTGATCACGCGATTGTCCTCGCAGAGGATCTGCGTCTCCTCCAGACGGACCTCGGCATACCGACGACGAAACAGGTCTGCAAAGGCCCAGTGCGTGGTAGCACGAACGCCATCCAGCAGGCCCGTTTCGGCCAGCATGAACGCCGCCGTACACATCGACGCCACCACGGCACCCTGCGCATGCTGTTGACGCAGCCATGGCCCGTAAGCTGAAAAGGCCGGCAAGGCATCCTTCAAGGTGAAGAGGAATCCGGGGATCAGCACCAGGTCGGTTCGCGGGATCTCGCCGGTGGACAGGTCCACGCGCAACGTCTGCCCTCCCCACGCGGCGACATCACCCCCCTCAAGCGAGGCGATGACCACTTCAAAAGGCGCGCCGGCCGTGTCGGCGAACAGGTTGGCGGCGCTGAGCACTTCCAGGGCCATCGTGGCGCTGGCGGCAGAACATTGATCCGCCAGTAAAAGCGTGACGTGCATATATGATCCAATTGCGCTTTTCGCATGAAAAAAGTCATTTGCGCACCTACCTTACCCGATCCTTCCTCCCTAAAGTGCACCGGTCATTCCATCATCGGCGTACTTATGAATCTCTGGTTCCGACTTTTCCTCATGCTGTTTCGTCGTCCATGGCGCAAGCCGGTTGACGCCCTGGCCACCACCATCGTCCACATGCGCGTCTGGCCGCTTGATCTCGACCTCAACCGGCACGTTACCAATGGCCGGTATTTCACCCTGGCCGATATCGGACGCATGGACTACGTGCTGCGCAGCGGTGCATTCCGGGTGGCGCTGCGTAACAAGGCCGTGCCTATCGTTGGCGATACTTGGGGCAAGTTTCGTCGTGAGCTGAAACTGTTCGAAGCGTTCGAGATTCACACCAGGATGCTTGGCTGGGACCACAAGTGGAGCTTTATGGAGCACCGCTTCGTGAGCAAGGGACGCGTGGTCGGCGTCGTGGTGATGCGGGGTCTGTTCCGCTCTGCCAAAGGCACCGTTCCACCTGGCGAGTACGCCCGGGAACTGGGCTTGGCTGAACAGTCACCGCCGATGCCGGCGTGGCTGACAGACTGGTCGCAAAGCTGCAACGACATGAGCCGTGAGCTGCGAGAGGAAGAAGGACAGCCTGCTCGACGCCCGCAGACCGTCGAATAAATTCGGCGCTCCCGCTATCCGCTGACAGCCTCAAGCGCACGCTCTATCCTGTGCACCCCGAATCTACGCTTGCCACAATTTCACCGGAGACATCAGTGCCGCCCCTGACCGCCCGCGAGGTTTACCAGCAATTGCGCGACGCCGCGCTGGAAGTTCGGCTTCTAAAGCGCCTCGACGAACAACCCGAGCCGGGCCAGGTGCAAGTCGATATCGAGGGCTGGCGTCTGACCCTCGACTTCGACGGCAATCACCTGCGCCACTGCCAACGTTGCCAAAGCCCGGACGGTCGCGAGGGCGTGCTCGACAGTTGGCAACGTTACGGCACCGATCCGGTCAGTTTGCTCAGCGTCTGGGAGCTGGCGCAGATCGAGCGCCTGAGCACAGCTCAGGTGATCAAAAGCGCGGTTTGACCGCTTTCCACTCCGGCTTGTAACGCTGCATCTGTTTCACGTCATCGCGCTGACGAATGCCGCAAGTCAGGTACTGGTCGTGCAGCTTGCCCAGTTGATCGTGATCCAGCTCCAGACCCAACCCGGGCGCGCGGGTGATCTTCACGCAGCCATCGACGATGGGTATTTTGCCGCCCTTGATCACCTCTTCATCCGGTTCCTGCCACGGGTAATGCGTGTCGCAGGCGTAATCCAGATTGGGCACCGCGGCGGCGACATGCGCCATCGCCATCAGGCTGATGCCCAAGTGCGAGTTGGAATGCATCGACACGCCAAGGCCAAAGGTGTCACACATTTTCGCCAGCGCCTGGGTGTCGCGCAGGCCGCCCCAATAGTGGTGGTCGGCGAGGACGATCTGCACGCTGTTCAAAGCAACACTGCGGCGGAACTCATCGAAATCGGTGACCACCATGTTGGTCGCCAGCGGCAGGCCGGTACGCTTGTGCAGTTCGGACATGCCGTCCAGGCCCGGCGTCGGGTCTTCGTAGTACTGCAGGTCATCGCCCAGCAGTTCGGCCATGCGAATCGAGGTTTCCAGCGACCAGTTGCCGTTCGGGTCGATGCGCAACGGGTAACCGGGGAAAGCCTTTTTCAACGCCTTGATGCACGACACTTCGTGCTCCGGCGGCAGCGTGCCGGCCTTGAGCTTGATGCTCTTGAAACCGTTGGCCTCGATCATGCGCCGCGCCTGGGCGACGATCTGTTCTTCGTTCAGCGCCTCGCCCCAACTGTCGGGTGTGTAGGGTGAGTCGACGTGCTGGGCGTACTTGAAGAACAGGTAGGCGCTGAACGGAATCTCGTCGCGAATCGCACCGCCCAGCAAGTCCACCAACGGCACGTTCAACGAGTGCGCCTGCAAATCCAGGAACGCCACTTCGAACGCCGAATACGCATTGCTCACCGCTTTGCTGGCATGGGAGCCGGGCGCCAATTCCGCTCCGGCAATGCTCGCCGGTTTGTTCGCCGCCACCGTGGCCTGCACGATGCGGCGCAGCTGATTGAGGTTGAACGGATCAAGGCCGATCAACTGGTCTTGCAGTTGCCGCTGGATCAGCAGCGCCGGAGCGTCGCCGTAGCTTTCACCCAGGCCAATGTAGCCGTTGTCGCTTTCAATCTCGATGATCGAGCGCAGCGCAAAAGGTTCGTGGATACCACTGGCATTCAGCAGTGGCGGATCACGGAAAGCGATTGGGGTGACGGTGACTCGTTTGATTTTCAAGAGGCTGCTCCCTTTGAACCTGAACTCAAAGCTTGATGACTGATGGATTTTTCAGGTGTTGCGACGTCGCCACGCGGTGCCGTGCGAGCGAAAAAGATCACCACGGCCGCGACCAGTGACGTGGCCGCCAAACCGTAGAGGCCGCCTTCGATGGAGCCGGTTTTTTGCTCCAGGAAACCGAACGCTGTCGGGGCGACGAAACCGCCGAGGTTGCCGATGGAATTGATCAAGGCGATCACCGCAGCGGCGATGCGAGCGTCCAGATAACCTTGCGGAATCGGCCAGAACAATGCCGAGGCGGCCTTGAAACCAATGGCGGCAAAACAGATGGCGACGAAGGCAAAGATCGGCCCGCCGGTGGTGGACATGAACATGCCGAACGCGGCGATCACCAGGGTCAAGGCCACCCAGGCTTGCTGGTGTTTCCATTTGCTGGCCATGGCGGCGAAGCCATACATCGCGATGATCGAAATGATCCACGGAATCGAGTTGAACAGGCCCACCTGGAAGTCGCCGAGGTTGCCCATTTTCTTGATCATGCTCGGCAGCCAGAACGTGGCGCCGTAGATGGTCAGGGCGATGGAAAAGTAGATGAAGCAGAACAGCGCGATCTGCTTGTCGGCCAGCAGCTTGAACATCGACGGCTTGACTGTCTGTGTGGCTTCGCGGGCCTGTTGTTCCAGCGCGATGGCGTCAACCAGTGCGTCCTTTTCTTCGGCGCTCAGCCATTTCGCCTCGCGCGGATGGGATTGCAGCCAGAACCACACGAACCCACAGAGCACGATCGAGGCAAAGCCTTCGATCAAGAACATCCACTGCCAGCCATGCAGGCTGAAACCGCTGACATTCAGCAGCGCGCCGGAGACAGGACCGGAGATCACCGAGGCAATGGCCGAACCGCTGAGGAAAATCGCCATGGCCTTGCCACGGTCGGTCGACGGCAGCCATTGGGTGAAGTAGTAAATGATGCCGGGAAAGAAGCCCGCTTCGGCTGCACCGAGGACAAAACGCAGCACATAGAAGCTGGTTTCGCCGCGCACAAACGCCATGGCCATCGCCGCCGCGCCCCAGGTGAACATGATGCGCGTCAGCCAGGCGCGAGCGCCGTAGCGTTGCAGCAACATATTGGAGGGGACTTCGAAGATTGCGTAACCGATAAAGAACAACCCGGCGCCCAGGCCGTAGGCGGCTGCGCCAATGCCGAGGTCGGTTTCCATGTGGCTGCGCACGAAGCCGATATTGACGCGGTCGATGTAGTTGACGATGAACATCACCACAAACAGCGGCAGCACATGGCGCTTCACCTTGGCCGCTGCGCGGGCGAGCACATTCGGGTCCGGCGGACTCTGGAGGGTATTCAAGGGGCAACTCCCGATCATTGTTTTTTTAGGGACGAGCCGATCATGGACGCGCACATTGATCCCGTCTAATCTAACTTGGCATTCGATTGATACCTGGATTAGATCAATGTTCGAACTGACTCAACTGCGCTGTTTCACCACGGTGGCGACCGAACTGAATTTCCGTCGGGCCGCCGAACGGTTGAACATGACTCAACCGCCCCTCAGTCGACAGATTCAACTGCTGGAACATCACCTGGGTGTCGAGCTGTTTACCCGCACCACCCGCAGCGTCGCCCTGACCGCCGCCGGCCGCGCCTTCTTCATCGAAGCGCAGAACCTGCTGGAGCGCGCCCAGCAAGCCGCCGTCACCGCCCGCCGTTTTGCCGAGGGCGACATCGGCTCAGTCAACATCAGCTTCGTTGGCAGCGCGGTGTATGAATTCCTGCCCAAGGTCATCGCCGAAGCACGGCTCAAACAGCCGCATGTGAAAATCGACCTGACGGAGATGAACACCTACCAGCAGCATGAAGCGCTGCGTGCGCGGCGTATCGATCTGGGCATCGTTCGAGCACCGTTGCTGGAGCCGGGATACGCCACCGAATGTCTGGTGCGCGAGCCGTTTGTGTTGGCGGCGCCGAGCAGTCATCGGCTGGCGAGCGCAGAAACCGTGTCGGTCAAAGACCTTGATGCGCAACCGTTCCTGATGTACTCCCACGCTGCCTACCCGCCGTTCAACGAACTGCTGACCGGCATGCTCCGCTCTGCCCGCGTCGCCCCGGAATACGTGCAATGGCTCGGTTCATCGTTGACCATCCTGGCGTTGGTCAACGCCGGCATGGGCCTGGCCCTGGTGCCTCGCTGCGCCACCAGCGTGGTGTTCAAGAACGTAGTATTTCGCGAAATCGATCTGGGCGAAGGTGTGCAGAGCGAGCTGCATTTGATCTGGCGCGAGAACAATGACAACCCGGCGTTTGCGATGTTGCTGGAAGGCATTCGAAGGGCTGTGCGGGAGGGATGGGGCGTTTGAGTTTGTCGTTGCCTGGCGTTTCTTTGGGCTCATCGACCACGTTGGTCAGTAGCGGCCCTTCGCGACCTACAACTATCGGCCAGAAGCTGCCGGTCATCAGCAGCTGTTACCGATTGGCCTTTTTCAGCGAATCGGGTACTAATTCACCTGCTGTCATGCAGCATTTTTTGGTTCTCGATGCCACCCGTGCCCCTCGAACATCTATGGCAAGGATTAAGGATGAAAAATCAAGCCATACTGCCGACTCCAAGTGGAGTTCTTAGAGCTCTCATTACCGTATCTGGTTATCGCCCGCTCTTCGAAAAAAATGGGTTTGATAAAGACCTCGATGACCAGGCCACGGAAAATCGGCAGGGCAAAAATTTCGATTTACTTGAGGATTGTCAGGAGCAATGGTTTAGCGCCATCCGTGAAGATACGGGTGCCGAATGGAGCATTTTGATCAAGTCGGCATGGAATAGGCACAGCAACCTATTACGCTCTTTGGCGCGCAACACCGATACCACTGGCATGCTTTCGGAGCGTGCCCAACCTGTCGTACTCAGACTGCTGGTGATCCCTGAAATTTCAGGTGCGATTCGGCGGGCGAGCCAGGAGCTACCAATGCTGGATGTACAGCAGTGGTGGGACGCCCCCCTCTACTATTGGCTAAAAGCCGCGAACCTACATAGTAGAATTCCTGAAAAGCAGTTGCTGGAGCGGCTTGCCAATCACTTGGATATAGATGAACGCTCACTAGAACGCTGGCAGCAGGGCGCCACTATTGGCAAAGGGTTGTGGCCCTATCGCGCAACGCTTAAAGCTCTGTTTGCAGGTAGCCACCTGACGGCAAGGCAGGCCGAGCGGCTCACTGGCTGGCTGGTTATGGTAGTGGCGCTGCAATCCTTGCCAGCTGAACTGCGTGATAGCGTCAAACGCGATTTCTTCATGCAAAGTCAGCAGTCACTGAGGACGGAGCAGCAGTTCATTACTTACTTGAAACGTGAAGCAGCAGATCGCCAAAGCCTTATTGAACGCGAGCAGATTGCCCCTGTGCTTAACGATCTAAATAGCTTATTTGCCGATGCAGTAGGCAGCCAACGGCTCATTCGTGATCGTCTCGACTGGCTTGGTGCGCTGTGTGAGCGCGGCACCCCCGCGACTCGCGCTGCCCATAAACATTTATGGCTGGGGTTATCCGCAAGGCTGGCCGCAAATCTTGGAGAAATAGAGCTTGCCCTCAAACTCTATGCTGCGGCATGTAAAGCTGCATGGTGGCGCGCTGGCCCTCACCAGCATGTATTTATCCATGAAGCCCTTTGCTACACCGTTGGAGTGGGTGACCAGATTCAAGCAAACCATTTCTGGGACAAATGCTTTTTGCTGGGCTTGAACGATGCGCCGAAACGGGCGTTGGATGAACAGGGAATGCGCCTTATTTCATTTGAGTTCGAGCGACTGTTTGCGTCACAGAAGGCCAAACGGAAGATTCCACCAGCCATCCGCTTCGAGGTAATGGAAAAGCCATTCGCTCTGTCATCCAGAGATATGGAGAAGCCCAACGCACTGCGCAAGCATGCCGATGGGCGAGTCCGCTATACGCCTCTGATGAATGCAGTGCTACGGGGTGAGCTTGAGCACGTCATAACACTCGTGCAGGCAGGCGGCGATCCGAATGTGTACATACCTGAGTCTGGCGAGAATGTTTTGATCATGGCCCTGCGCCGCGCCGAGGATCGGAAGGATCCTGTCATTTTGCAGTACCTGCTGACGTTGGATATCAGCCCGGAAACAGCCAATCGTCCGGCTTCGACTAAACGTGAAACACCATTGAAGATCGCCATGAATATGGCCGATGCAAAGGTTGTCGAGCGACTTATCGAGCTTGGCGCCGATGTAGAACAAGCCTGTTTCAACTCACCCAGCGCTTTGGTTTATGCCATGGCGCTGCTCAATGACAACATCCATGTGAGTGATCCAGCACAGTTGAAGGCCTATCTTGAGGGGCGTGTTCCGGCCGACGCTTTCGATGCCAAGAACGGTGCCATTCTGGATTGTGAGCTGTCTGCTCAACGCCTGGGCGTACATGCGATGCTTGCGGACCCACGAAAGAAAATGATCTTCAAGGCCGTAGCGCAGTATTACAACCGGACCGCCGATGAGCGTCTTAAGGTGGTCATGACATTGCTGACGAAGGGAGCAGATCCAAATCGACGCTATCCAGACATCAACGGCCATCGCGACCTCTGGACGCCTACCTTGTTCGCCGCACAGCT
The DNA here is from genome assembly GCF_019947405.1 of Pseudomonas sp. GL-B-26. Classification (NCBI taxonomy): domain Bacteria; kingdom Pseudomonadati; phylum Pseudomonadota; class Gammaproteobacteria; order Pseudomonadales; family Pseudomonadaceae; genus Pseudomonas; species Pseudomonas sp. GL-B-26. Next base: position 73,727 of record NZ_JAGYGJ010000008.1, read on the forward strand.
TGGTGATCTTGATGTTCTCAAGGCCATGATCGAGGCCGGGGGGAACCCCTGGCTTTCGCTAGAAGAGGACAGTCCCGGGGACGAGAAAAATGCGCTTTGGGTCGCTGTCATATACAAGCGGCAAAACGTGATCGAGTACTTGCTGACGCTGTTGCCTGAGCGCGCCACACACTGATCATGCATTTTCGGGTTTTTCTTTCGGCTGGGTGTCGGGCTTCAGCAGACGCCTCTGTTGCATCGTGCGCGCAAAGCCACGTAACAGGGGAACCACCATGTATTTCAGTAAGAACAAGGACATCAACCAACTCGTGCTGGAACTGCTCCAGCTTGGCTGGAGCTATGCCAAAGGGCGGCACTACAAGCTCTTTCCTCCCAATGGCTGCGGCATGGTTATTGTGCCGGGCACGCCTGGGGATCGGCGCGCTTTTCAGAATTTTCGCCGTGATGTGAGGCAACGCCTACGCGGCCATACCGAACGATACCGGCACGCCCGCCAGGAGCTGATGCCATGAGGCCGGTAATCTTGGTTTCACTGGATTGGCGTCGACCACAAGACGGTAAAACCGGATTAGGTAACGCCTCTATCGCTGCGGCTTTGCGCGCAGCGGATGTGCCATTTCAGATCATCGACGCGCAAGTTAATAGCCCAGCTTTCTCACTAGAGCAGGTACTCGCTAGTTTGCTGCAAGCCATCAAGCAGGCTGGCCCTGGCTGCCTGGTTGGCTTCGGTACTTTTGTATGGAACGACTCCGAGGTTCACATCCTGATTAACTTAATTCAGGGCACCGGTGCAGTGGTTATTCTTGGCGGGCCGCAGATCTCTTATATGGCCAGAGGCCAACTGGAAAACACTTACCCGCAAGCGAAGTATTTCGTTCGTGGCCAGGGCGAGATGGCCATGGTTGCACTGGCCTGCGGTACCGCACCCGATGACTGCGGTATCCATGTCGCCGGCACTCCCGATCAGGGCCGCAAGGCAGATCACGATCTGCTGACCTTACCCTCACCTTACCTGTATGAAACAGCTGAACTGCAGAGCAACATCCGCTGGGAAACTCAGCGCGGCTGCCCTTTCAAGTGCTCATTTTGCCAGCACCGCGAGCCAGGCAAGCGCCTCAAACATCAATTGTTCGATGGCCAGCGACTGGAAAAAGAGCTAGCGATGTTTGCCTCCGCGAAGGTGAAGCGCATCTCTGTGCTGGATCCGATTTTTCACAATGATGCAGAGCGCGCCATTCAGATCCTGAGCAGTATTAAAGCGGCGGGTGTAACTGCCCATCTTTCTTTGCAATGCCGCTTCGAGACATGTACCTCGGACTTTCTGGATGCACTCGTGGGACTCAATGTCACCCTGGAGTTCGGACTGCAGACCACAGTAGAGGCCGAATACCGGGCGATCAAAAGGCCCAACCACCTGGATATCGTTTGCAGCCGAATCCGTCAGTTACATGAACGGCAAATAGACTTCGAGGTTTCGCTGATTTATGGCTTGCCCAATCAAACACTGGACAGTTTCCGTAACAGCGTCGATTGGTGCTTGCAGCGGCGAGTGCCTCGGTTGAGAGCCTGGCCACTGATGCTGCTCAGGGGAACACCGCTTTACGAGCAGAAACAGCTTTATGGATTCAGGGAAAGCGACGACCAAGCTATTCCCATTGTGGTCTCCAGCAATAGTTTTTCTGATACTGAGTATGCCGAAATGGCTCGCATTGCCCAGTTGCTGGAGGCAAATTGAAATGGCGGGATTTGTTGCTATTGAGGGCCTCGACGGCGTAGGAAAATCTACGGTACTGAACCGGCTAGCCGAGCTTTTATCAGGCCACGCGATGAGTACACCAGGACCTGCGCTGCGTAGTAGCCGCCAAACAATACTGAAGGCCTTTGCCCATGATGAGCTGGCTAAAGCACTCTTCTATACAGCCAGTGTATCCAGTGAAGGGAGGCAAGCGCGACGCCTAGCGGATCGTGGTGAATGGGTTTTTATGGATCGCTACTGGGCCTCTACTCTTGCCTATGCAAAAGCTCGCGGTGTATCGGCCGACCTGGAGGCTTTGGGCAAAAGCCTGATCCAGCCAGACATCACTATCCTACTTCTGCTCGACGAGCAGGAGCGGCAAAAAAGACTTCATGCTCGTGGCGCAACTGCTGAGGATCTTGAAACCCTGGACCCAAACTTCCGTCAGTGCGTACTCAGCGAGCTAAATGCCCGCGCTGACATAGTTATCGACATTACCGACCTCGACGTAACTGGCGTGTCTAAAAAGTTAACCCAAGCCATCGAGGGGTACTGCCTCTGAGCTGAAACGCCACGAACTATCTAAGGAGCCGGATCGGCTGCTTTGGGTCGATTGGTGCCTGTCGCGAAGGGCTCCACTCGACCCATAGCAGCCTGTCAACGACCGCGGAATAGACCACGAAAACCCCTTGGATGATGGCCAGCGCAGCAGATTGCCAATCTGAACGAAGTTCAAAGAACTGATCTAAGCTCAGCTGCACTAGGGCTCAGCCCTGCAATTGCGACACCGCAGTCCAAATTCTCTGTGCCGACGAGAAAGGAGCTAGCAATGAGCAAAGGATTTCAGTCCGCACCTTTTATCGTCTTGGCGATGGTTTGGCTTGAACCTGGCGTCGCTGCTGATAGCCAGGCAGAACTAGCCAAACAATCCCTGAACCCGGTCGCTGCGCTATACAGTTTGCCGATTCAATACAACTGGAACCAGAAGCTCGGCCCCAGCGGTGAAGGGTATCAGAGCGTTACCAACATCCAGCCGGTACTGCCCTTCAGTCTTAACGAGGAGTGGAACCTGATTTCCCGCACCATCCTGCCCGTCATAGATCAGCATGGCCTAGTCCCCGGCGGGATTGCCGACAAATCAGGTGTGGGAGACACCACTCAAAGCTTCTTTTTTTCGCCTAAACAGCCCACCGCCAGCGGTTGGATCTGGGGAGCAGGCCCAGCCATATTGGCCCCCACCGGCAGCGATGACCTACTGAGCAACGAGCAATGGGGATTGGGGCCGACGGTGGTGGCGCTCAAACAAAGCAATGGCTGGACCCGCGGCATTCTGGCCAACCACATCTGGTCGCTGGAAAACAGCCCGCCGGATGACAAGGACAAGGTCAATCAGACATTCCTGCAGCCCTTCTTCAGCTTTACCACTCATACCTACACCACGTTTGGCATAAATACCGAGTCCACTTACGACTGGCAGACAAAGGAATGGTCTGTGCCGATCAATCTGTTCGTTACCCAATTGTTCAAGGTGGGTCACCAGCCCATGAGCTTACAAATGGGGCCGCGCTATTGGGTTGATAGTCCCGAAAATGGCGCCGAAGGCTGGGGATTTCGAGTCGCGTTTACGCTGTTGTTTCCCAAATGAGTGCCGTATTGAGCAGACGTTTCAAGTGGCCGCTATGGGCCGCTAATTACGATCAACTGTTCTCGAAGCCAAATGTCCCGCAACACCGCCGAGTAAATGTTACGGATACGGAACTGAATCTGACCTGCATCTCGTATTCATCGTGGCGATAAGACGCACAAATAACGGGCACGATCTTAGCTGCGCAAGGAGATGCTGGCTTATTGTGATCTACACTCCCTGGGCGTGTGAGTTTGCGCTTCGCCGCAGGATTTACTTAGTCGCTACTGAAAAAAGTCGGGAGGGTTTCAGGCATTCAGATTATTTTACCGTGGCCATGAAGGCTCACGGTGCCAGCTTGCTCAAAACTAACGAGGTGGAAATGAACAGGAAGTCTAACCGGGGCTGGACAATGGCTGCGGCGGTCGTCGTCGTGGGTTCAACGCTTTTCGCAGGGTGTGCGGGCAAGAACGATCCGATCGCGCAGGCAGACAAGGCGGATGTGGCCAAGGGTGTGCCCGCGCCGAGTCTGGAGCAAACCAAGACGATCGCCGAGGAAGGCTTTATCTACGGCTTGCCGCTGGTCATGAACTACGCCGTGATGAACGAATTCGCGGTGGACTCCAAGTCCAGCCAGTTCAAGGCACCATTTAACCAATTGCACAACGAGCATCGGGTTTCTACGCCCGCCGATACGGCCGTTATTACGCCCAACAGCGACACCCCGTACTCGATACTCTGGGCCGACCTGCGCGCAGAGCCGCTTGTGATCACCGTGCCAGCCGTCTCCAAAAAGCGCTACTACTCGGTGCAACTAATCGACGGCAACACCTACAACTACGGCTACATCGGGAGCCGGGCAACTGCCAGCGCGCCCGGGAGCTATCTGATCGCAGGCCCCGACTGGAAGGGTGCGACACCTCCAGGCATCGAGAAGGTGTTCAACGCCACGACCCCCTTCGCGCTGACGCTGATCCGGACCCAGCTGTTCAATCCGGCCGACATGCCAAATGTCGAGAAGGTGCAGGCGGGCTACAAGATCCAGCCGCTGTCCGCCTTCCTCCATCAACCCGCGCCGCCCGCTGCGCCGAAGATTGCTTTCGTGCCGGCCACCACGGATGGCATTAAGGCCAACTTCTTCGAGTACCTGTCGGCCGCGCTGCAGTATGTACCGCCTTCGGCTGACGACAAGGAAATCCGGGCCAGGCTGGCCAGCATCGGCGTAGGCCCCGGCCGTAGCTTTGAATTCAAAGACCTCTCGCTTGAGCACAAAACCGTGGTCCTGCTGGGGATGAAGGCCGGCGACGAGAAGGTCGACAAGTTTCTCTCGAGCGGAATGAAAAATATCAACGGCTGGAACGTCGGCGCGTTCTTCGGCGACCAAGCGTTCTACCAGTCCGACTGGCTGATGCGTGCCGGCGCCGCAAAGGGTGGCCTGTATGGCAACGACGCCGCCGAGGCGACGTACCCCTACACGCGCACCGACGGTACCGGCCAGACGCTCGATACCAGCAAGCGCAACTACACCCTCACCTTCCCAGCCGGCAAACTGCCGCCCGTCAATGCTTTCTGGTCGGTGACCATGTACGACGGCAAGAGCCAACTGCTGATCAAGAATCCGCTCAACCGCTACCTGATCAATTCGCCGATGCTGTCGGCCATGAAAAAGAACGCGGATGGTTCACTGACGCTTTACATCCAGAAGGATTCGCCGGGCAAGACCAAGGAGTCCAACTGGTTGCCGGCGCCTGACGACACGGCCTATCTGGTGATGCGCCTCTATTGGCCGAAGGCCACGCCACCTTCGATTCTTCCCGCTGGCGAAGGCAGCTGGCAGCCACCGGCGCTGGTGGTATCGAAGTAGTGTGACCCACTGCTGACACTCGCTGTAGGTCGATGTCGGCCAGTGCTGCCTTTTTGCCAATAGCTGCCAATCATATTGGCCGGTCGCTGCCTGAAGCCAAAGGCAAGAAAGCCCGCTCAATGGCGGGCTTCGTAATCGGCTTTTCCTATGGCTCGTGGTCAAAACTCTTGCGGAATTCGTCTTCAAAGCTTTCGACAAGTTTCTTCAATTACGCTTTTCCCGATTTCCGGGCCGGAATAGCTGTTTACTTCCTGGCGGCATAGTTCGGTGGCCTCTCGGGCCTGCATTATTTCCTTGTCTTCCAACCTGTTACTGACAAAAAAACCGAAAGCCAAGTACAAGGTGATGGCGATAATGGTTCCGACGAGGACCTTGCTGACAGGGCCCATTCTCTTTTCTGATGGTAGTGGCCCCCTGGGCGGGATTTGTATTTTCTGCCTGAGGTCGGATTGGCAGTGTTTGCATAAAATGGCTTCAGCCATGATGACTTCCGCGCAGTATGGAGTGTGTAAAAACGCTTCGTCAAAATTGAAGTTTGCGCGTCTATGCGAAATCTGAAAATTATCGGCTGCTCAGCCGAACTGGATTTTGCGTAGAAACGCGATTTTCAGTCCAACACTGGGCTCCAATCGCGCTGAAAAACGTTTTTACACAGCCTCGACCGATAGCGGACGCCCAAACGGCAGAGGAGAGTGAGCAAAATCGCGCCTCCCGCTCTTTCGCCAAGCCTGACGAGGTAGCAACCGGAGAAAATTGGCGCCGAAAGGCCTAGCACCGTTGCTAACGTGTAACCGACTTACCCGTACATGTATAAAAGGCCGTCGATCAGTTCCAGTTCCTGTTGCGTGAAGTGCACGTTGTTAAATCGCCGAATGTCTTCGAGCACACCTCTGATGGGAACTTGCTGCGATGGATCCTGAACGATTTCGATCAGACGTTCGTAATCGGGATCTATTCCCCTGAGGTATTTTTCGATTAGTTCTTTGAGTGATAAACGAGTCTGCTGGTCTGTTAGCACTTTTTATTTCTCCGGCAAAATAGTGACTTCATCCACCGTAATGACAGAGGGATTGCCCGGTTTTGGGATGAGTTGTTGCGAGTCACCCGTTCCGTATTCAGGGGGCGCTTTGGTGTTTGCGATCACTCACTATAGGTGGTGTGGCGTGCGAAACAGGCCAGAACTGTCTGGGCTCAATGTCCATATTCAACGTAGGGGTCCAAGTAGAAACCTTGCGTATCCCAGTTGATTCGATAAATCACTTCTTTCCCTGGCTTGATGTTGGCCGCGACAGTTTTGATCGCGACACCAGCACATAATCCAGACTCGGCGAGCCCGGTGCCGAGGTTCACTTCACCGGCAGGCAAAACGAAAGATGCCTTCTGGCCGGGACCAATCTTGGCTGCGCGCTGACCATCAATGTAGAACACGACGTCACATCCCGCACCGACAAACCCGTCATCACGGAGAATGGTCAGGCGTCCCGGATCTTTCGAACCCTGGCTTTTGAACGCGTACATCTCATTGGCCGGCACTGGCCGCGCTTCAGAAACCCGCATAGGTGATGTTGCGCAACCGCCCAAGGCCAGCAAGAGCGCCCCCGTTGCGATAATCCTACGCATAATTTTTCCCTCCTGAAAAAGGGCGAATGTATCAGAGCGTCATACTGCTTTGCTTCATAAAGCCATTCGCCAAAATCACCATCGCCAAGTACTACCAAGAGTGTCTGCTTTTGGTCGAAAACAGCCCCTCGCGAAGGGCCGTAATCGGCCGCTTGGGCTCTGGTGTACTCGCTTCGGCCTGCATCAGGGCCGAGGGTGTGGATGTTGAGACGCTAGCGGAAATTATCCGCGATGTCGCTGAAACTGCCTGGGATGAGCACATCACGGTCGTCGATGCTTCATACGTGGAAATGGGTAGTGCGTGACCCAAGAGTGGACGGTCGACCTTCGCTCCCGAAGCACGGGCAACTATCGGCCAAAAGCAGCTTCTGACGACGAACCCGGCCGTTGCACAGTGGTCCAAACTTTTGACAGCGTCGCGACTGATCAAAGGCCTTGGGCCTGCTTCATTCAAAAGCGACGCGTTGCAATTCACACACATCAGGGTGCGCCGGATAACGTTCAGTAGGTTCGGATCCTGTCTGGTGCAGGCGCTGACTGCTGCTCCCATCCCTGCTCCCTTACCGGAGTACGAAAATGACTCAGTCAATGCGCTTCTTCCTTTCGATCTTCCTCGCCACAGCATCGTTGGCATCAGCGAGCCTTCTGAACAATGCAGGTGCGGCAACCGCCGAGGACCTGAATGCCGACTCCCGGCAAGCGTTGCAAACGCTTTACAAGACCTCCCCATCTGCCAAAACCATTTCGCAGAATGCCAAAGCGGTGCTGGTCTTCCCGAAAATCATCAAGGCCGGCCTTGTGTTTGGTGGCAGCTATGGCGAGGGCGTGCTGATGAAGGGCTCGCAAGTAGAGAATTATTACAACTCCGTAACGGGCTCCTGGGGACTACAAGCAGGCGCCCAGTCGTATGGCTATGCGGTTTTCCTGATGACCGACAAAGCCGTGGACTTTCTACGTAAAACCAAGGGTTGGGAAGTCGGCGTAGGACCCACCGTTGTAGTGGTTGATGAAGGGGTGGCGAAGAATCTGTCCAGCACGACAGTGAAGCACGATGCCTACGCGTTCATATTCGACCAGCAAGGGTTAATGGCCGGGGTCAGCATCGAGGGAACGAAGATTTCCCTGATCAAGCGCTGAAAGCCTGTCCTTCAAGGGATCTGTCTTTAGACGCGTGCCACGTGTCCCCTCTACCAAGGCGTCTTGTGTACCAGGCAAGACGCCCCTTTTGGACAGGATGCACGGCGAAATTCCTGGATTGTTGAGCGCTATCACCGTCTCGCCAAGAGGGGGCCTGATGAACCTTCTAACCCGATGTAAGGGTGCATGTATTGCTCTGGTGCTAGGCGTGGTTGTGCTCCTGACATTTGTGATTGGCTCCAGTGCTTTGCCGAGGATAGTGCCGGACATGGCTCGCGCGCCCTCTGCGCCAGTGCAACTCGACGGGATAAACGGACCTCTGTCAGCCGAGCGCAGCAAAGCCATTCTCGACCGACTCAAGTCCACCGGCGCAGAGACCAACATCTTCGATGTGCACCTCGCCATCGAAGAATCCATCTCCGGTAGCCCGCTAACGGAAGGAAACAAGGTCGACTTGCTGCAGGACGGCCCCAGCACCTACCAGTCGATGATCAAAGCCATTGAAGCTGCGCGCGACCACATCAACATGGAAACCTACATCCTCGAAGATGATGAAGTCGGTCAGCGTTTCGCCGCCGCACTGATCGCTCAGCAACACAAAGGCGTACAGGTCAATCTGATCCGTGACAGCGTCGGAACCCGTGGAACACCCTCAGCGTTTTTCTCTCGATTGACCGAAGCGGGCATCAAAGTTCTGGAGTACAACCCCATCAATCCGGTGACGGCCAAAGCCGGCTGGGACGTGAACCAGCGCGATCACCGAAAGCTGCTGATAGTGGACGGCCGTATTGCCTTTCTCGGCGGGATCAACATCAGCAGCGTCTATTCGGGGAGCTCGTTCAGCTCACACTCGAAGACGCGTCCCAATGGTGATTTGCCCTGGCGCGATACCGACTTGCGCATCGAGGGGCCGGTGGTGGCGGAGCTGCAGAAGCTGTTCATCGGAACCTGGACGGCCCAGAAAGGTCAACCACTCGAGGCTCGTCACTACTTTCCGCCACCTGAGCGCAAAGGCACCGAGGTGATTCGCGCCATCGGCAGCTCGCCAGATGAGCCGTTCAGCCAGATCTATGCGACGTTGATTTCGGCGCTGCGTAGCGCGCAGACCGAGATATGGCTGGCTAATGCGTACTTTGTGCCCGACCCGCAGCTGCTGGCGGCACTCAAGGAGGCGGCAGCACGTGGCGTGGACGTCAAACTGGTGCTGCCCGGCAGCACCGATTCGTGGCTGGTGTTCCATGCCGGACGCGCCTACTACAACGAGCTGCTGGAGGCCAACGTCAAGCTTTACGAACGCCGTGACGCGCTACTCCACGTCAAGACTGCAGTCATCGATGGCGTGTGGTCGAGTGTCGGCTCCACCAACCTCGACTGGCGCAGCTTCGTGCACAACGATGAAGTCAACGTCGTTGTGCTGGGCACCGGATTTGGGAAAAAGATGCAGGCGGCATTCATGGCTGATCTGGCCAAGTCGAACGAAATCAAGCTGGAAAAGTGGCAGCGCCGCTCGCTCGCTTTGAGAGCCAAGGAGCAGATGGGACAACTCTGGGAATACTGGCTATAAGTCGAGTGTCGCGGTTGCGAATGAGCAACGGAGCGCTGTGTGTTGCGCAATGGAATTGCGAGTAAGGTGCAGTACCTTGTGGTTGTAACTCTCACGTTTCGCAATTCATTCAGGTTGAGAGGTGGACTTCATGAACAACATCATCTACATCGTCGGGTTAGTTGTGATTGTCGTGGTTATCCTGTCGTTTCTCGGGTTTGCATAGAGTCCAAGAGCGTCTCGATTCGTCGATTGTGATCTCGTATTGGCAAGGCTGTACCCCGCATCGCGAGGTACAGCCTGGTCGCGCTTGACCTATTTGGCCTTTAGAAACTCAACCGTTTGCGCCGTGCTCCACAGGGCATTGGCGATGTAGCGATAGTTGATCAGTGCGGCAAGGTAGCCATCACCTTCGGGGGTCGTCGGGCCGGCGGTCGCGTCCCGAACCACGGCCACTTCAAAGCCAAGCTCCAGCAGTTCGCGCAGATGCGACTCGACGCACAGGTTCGCCGCCATGCCCGCCAATATGATTTGCGACACACCGTGCTTGCGCAGCTGAAGCGCCAGGTCATTGGTTTCCGGGCCGTACACCTTGTGCGGTGAAGCAATGATGGTTTTGCCGTCGAGGATGTAGGGCTTGTACTCGGGCATGAAGTCGGCACCGGAGTTCTCGAAACCGTCGAGGGTCAACGGCCCCTTGCGATCGAACATGCAGATGCTGTGCATGACCTTCTCGAGCGGTCCGCCGAAATGCCAGTCGTGGTCACACGGATAGTAGTAGTGCGGCGAAACGGCGACGGTGATGCCGGCGGCCTTGGCGGCGGCGAACAACTCGCCAATGTGTTTGACGGTATCGTGCTCGACGATGCTCTTGCCAAATACACTCCAGCTCACGCCCTCGGGACTTAGGAAGTCGATCTGTGGATCAATGACCACCAACGCGGCCCGTGAAAGGTCAAGCTGCATGCCGGGATCCGGCAGCGCAGGCTCTGCCGGGTCTGCATACTGAGGGGCGATGGTCGTTGGATGGTTGCTCATGACAGTGGACTCCGGTCGACGATAAGAAAAACACGCTGCGCCCATGGCGCCCGGAAGGGGTCTACCATCGGCGAGAACTTCATCCTATTGCCCCGCCCTGCCCCCCTTTTGCCAGGACGTGCAGAGTCTTTACCCGGTCGTCTCTATCATGGATATCCTGTCCGAATTCTTCGAGCGCACCCACCTTCAGGGCCGGCTGTTCTTCTCCGGACGGGTGGATGGCACGCTGGTCCTCGATAAGCCGCCGGGCATGGCGTTCATCCATGTCATCAGTCAGGGCGGGATCGACATGGTTCAGCCCGGGCTACCGAAGCTGTCGATCGCCGAGCCCAGCGTGCTGTTTTGTCCGAGCAGTTGCCGTTACCAGTTGCGCTCCAGTTCGGCACAGGGCGCGGAGCTGATCTGTGCCTCGTTCCAGTTCGGGCGCAACACCCTGCACCCCTTCCCACTCGGCCTGAAGGAAACACTGGTTTTCCCGTTCAAGGAACTGGAGAACCTCACCCCCGTGATCGGCGCGCTGCTCGCCGAATTCCAGGATCAGGCCCCCGGCAGAGTTAAGGCGCTCAATCTGCTGCTCGAGTACATGTTCGTGGTGTTGGTGCGGCACGCAGTCATCGAGCAAAAGATTTCCAGCGGTCTGCTGTATGCCCTTCAGGACGGGCGCCTGAGCGCGGTGTTCAACCGGATCCACCAGGAACCTGAGGCGCTCTGGACAGTGGAGAAGCTTGCAGGCCTGGCGAACATGTCCCGATCAAAATTCTCGGCCTGCTTCACCCAGATCATGGAGATTTCACCGATGGGCTACGTCACCGCCTGGCGAATGAAAGTGGCCCAGGACATGCTCCGCGACGGGGTTCAGATCAAAGTGATCGCCGCCTCGGTCGGCTATAGCTCGCAAGCGTCTTTCTCCAGAACCTTTCTCAACGTGGTCGGCTGGCCGCCGGCCGAATGGCTGAAACGTGATGCGGGCAGGGATTTGCCGCAGGTGACGGCGTACGTGCAGCCAACCCAGCGGTAAAAAATCAACTCTGTGAGTAAGGGTCTGCAGCGTCCTGCCGATAACGCACGCGTTACCGCATCCTCACGTGCCCCAAGGCCCAAGCTGCATTCCTGCACGAGTTGAGGTAACCGGCAGCGGTTGGCTCAGCCTTGTTTCAAATCGAGGCAATAGGTGTAGTAACCCGTGTCGCGCACATAGCCCAAGGATTCATACAACCGTTGCGCGCTGACATTGTCCGTGGCCGTTTCCAGCAGCATGCCTTTGGCGCCGGTCAACAATGCAAAGGCTCGCGCGGTGTTCATCAGCAACGTGCCGACCCCTTGCCCTCGGGCGGCGGGTGTTGTGAAGAGATCGCCGAGCAGCCAGGTGCGATGCGCGTCGATGGAGGAGAACGTCGGGAACAACTGCACGAAACCCAGCGCCTCGCCGCTGGGGGCCTGGGCGAAGAAGATCGCGGATTCGTCCCGGGCAATGCGCTCGGCGATGAACTCGCGAGACTGCGGCAGGTTCGACGGCTGGCCGTAGAAGCCTCGATAGGCGTCGAACAGGCTGGCGATTTTATCGAGGTGGGATGCGTCGGCGCGCAGGGCCTGGATGTCCATGTTGATCGTTTCCTTGCGGATTGGTTTGATGAGCGGGAAAAGGGAAATGTAGATCAAAAGATCGCAGCCTGCGGCAGCTCCTACAAGGGACGGCGTACGCAGGCTGCGATCTTTTTACTTTCCTCCTTAGGCCTTTCAGTTCCGCGCAGGGGCCACCGCCGGCATTGATGTCCTGGCCAGCCCGTAATAAAGAATCCCCGGCACCACCAGACCAACGATCCAGGAAATATCGACACCGCCGAGCTGCGCGACCATCGGCCCGGAATAGAAGTGAGTATCGACGAAGGGCAACTGGATCAATACACCCACGACATACACGCTGATCCCACGCATGTTCCAGCGGCCATAACGACCCGCCGGGTCGGACAATGCCGGGATGTCATAGCGCTCTTTGTTGATGAAGTAGTAATCCACCAGATTGATCGCGCTCCACGGTGTGAAGAAGGTCAACAAAAACAGGATGAAGTACTTGAAGGTGTTGAGAAACGAGTACTGGCCCAGCAGCGCGAGCGTGGTCGATGCCGCGACAATCACCAACACAAACACCATCCGCTGGCGGGCGGAAATCTCCAGACGACTGCGGAAACCGCTGATGATGGTGGCCACGCACATGAAGCTGCCATAAGCGTTGAGCGTGGACACCGTGACCTTGCCGAACACCACGCTCAGGTACAGCAGGGACGCCATCACACCGGTGCTGCCCAACCCGACGATGGTCGCCACCTCGTGACCGCGGAAGTTCACACCGGCCAACGCCGCGGCGAACACCCCCAGGACCATGGACGCCTGAGCGCCCAACACCGTTCCAAGCCCGACGGCAGCGAACGTTTTCCAGGACGAGGTCTTGCTCGGCAGGTAGCGTGAGTAGTCAGCCACATAAGGGCCAAAGGCGATCTGCCAGGAAGCGGATAACGACACCGCCAGCAGGAAAGTACTCCAGCCGAAGTGACGGTTTTCCAGCAACAGACCGATATCGTTGAGGGTCATCAACCGGGTAAACAGATAGACGAAGGCGATGATGCCCAGCACGCTGGCCACCCGGCCGACCAGGTGGATGACCCGGTAACCGAAGATCGTCAGAAACGCGATGCACGAGGCGAAAATCAGAATGCCGGCGCTGTCGCTGACATGGATCAACTGGGCAATCGCCTGCCCCGACAACACCGCGCCGGTGGCGCTGAAACCGAGGTACATCAGGCACACCAGCACAATCGGGATGGCCGCCCCATAGACCCCGAACTGCACACGGCTGGAGATCATCTGCGGCAGCCCGAGCTTCGGCCCTTGCGCCGCGTGCAGGGCAACCACTGCGCCGCCCAGCACCTGGCCGATCAGCAAGCCGATGAGCGACCAGAACACATCGCCGCCCAGCACCACGGCCAGGGCGCCGGTGACGATCGCCGTGATTTGCAGGTTGGCACCGAGCCACAGGGTGAACTGGCTGTAGAGGCTGCCATGCCGCTCGGCCTCGGGGATGAAATCGATCGAACGTGTCTCGATCAGGGGACTTCGCTGCTGACTATCGCTGACCTTGGTCATTACGCTGTTTTCCTTTGAGGCGCTTGTTTTTAGAGTGTGGACTCGAACGCTTAGAACGCCTTGCTGGCACTGGCAACCACAGTGGCCGTGCACAGATCGCCATAACCGTACCAGCTCGTGCATTCGCTTTTCGACAGGTCGGTATCAATGTAGCTAAGGCCCCAAGTCACGCCCACGAAGTCACGGGTCAACTTGGCTTCCCACTCGGTGTAGGCATCGCGGCTTTCACCGTTGGCGGACCAGAACGCCGGGTCTTTGACATCGTTGCGACCCACACGCAGGTCCAGGCCGATCTCGGCCGGCAATTCGATTTTGTAGCTGAGGTAGGTGTAAAGGGTGTCCTGGTCCTCGCCAAAGAAGTTCGGCGTATCGTTTGAGTAGTAGGCGCCGAGCTTCACGCCATAAACGTCAAGGACGGCGTAGACCTCACTCAGGTTGAATTGGCCTTCCTTTGGATAGTCGTACTTGATGTACCCCAGATCGAGGCTGATGGCCTCGGTCGCCTGCCAGTAGTAGCCGGCGTAATACTCGAGTTCCTGCCGCGTCTTGAACTCGCCGCCGAAATCGACGTTCGAGGTCCAGGCGCCAACGTACAAGCCGCTGCTGTGCACCAGCGTGGCGCCGGCCTGAGCCGCCGGATCACCCAGGGTTTGCGAAATGCCACGGGTGCGGTAGTCGCTGAAGACTCCCAGGGTCATGTCCAGGCTGAAGTCATCGTTGAGTGGCAGTGCCTGGGTGGTCAGGGGTGCCAATACAAGAGTGGCAAGGGTCAATACTGAGCGTGCGTTCATACAAGTCTCTTATTTTTATGGAGGTGCGGGTTGTTTCAGGCATGGCGATGCCGAGCCCCTCGCCATACGAGGAGCCAGGCAGTCTTTTGCGTGGTGCGGGTGAACGGAGGGTCAGGACGCGGGCGCGTACACCTCTTTGCCGGCGAAGAAGGTCTTCAGGACCTTGGTGTCGAACAGTTCGTCATCGCTGACCTTGAAGACATCGCGGTCGAGGATGATCAGATCGGCCTGTTTGCCGGGTGTCAGCGAACCAATCTGCTGCTCCAGGCGCAGGGCTTTGGCGGCATTGAGCGTGTAGGCGTAGAACATGGTCTGGCGATCGATGCTTTCCTTGGCATTCAACACACCCAGCGGCCCTTTGCGCGTGCTGGCCTGAGCGATGGCGTTCCATGGATTGGGGCTGGACACCGGCCAGTCACTGCCACCGGCGATGACCGCACCGGCGTTATGCAGGGACTTGGCGGGATACTGATAACCGTAAGCAAACGCGCTGATATAGGGTTTGACGAGCTCGACGGTGTAACTCTCGCCGGTGGCCCACAGCAATTGCATGGAAGCGATCACGCCAAGTTGCTTGAAGCGCGGAAACTCTTTGGGGTTGACCAGTTGCAGGTGGCTGATGCTATGAGCCACCGGTGTCGGGTTGAGTTTGCGCGCGTAGGCAAAACCATTGAGTGACTCACGCACCGCACGGTCGCCAACCGCATGCATGTGCACGATCCAGTCGCGCTTCTCCGCTGCCACGACCAACTCACCGAAGTGCGCGGGGTCGATCAGCAGTTGACCGTTTTTATGGCTGTTCTTGAAGGGAACGATGACCGCTGCGGTCTGCCCCGGAAACTCGAGAACGCCGTCAGCGAATACCTTGATGCCAGGAAAACTCAGGTTGGGTACGCCCTCGAATTTCTTCATTACCTTGGCCAGCACTTCCAGATCGGCCGGTCGACTTTTCGGGTTGGCCAACAGCAGCGCGGCGACGTGGGCATTGAGCTCGCCCTTCTCTGCCAGTTCGCGGTAAAGCGGCAACACGCCGTAACTCTGCTCGGTTGCCTTGAAATCGAACAGCGAATCGCCACTGCCGGCATTCGCCGCCGCGTCCATCCAGGCGGTGACGCCGTATTGATTGTTGACCTTCACGGCCTCGCGGGCGGCTTTCAACATGATCTCGTCGCTGGGCGCGGGGATCTGGCTGCGTACCTGGTCCCAGCGCGACTCGGCAAAATAGCCATTGGGGGTGAAGTCCGTGTCGTGACCCACAAAG
Organism: Pseudomonas sp. GL-B-26; assembly: GCF_019947405.1. Taxonomy (NCBI): domain Bacteria; kingdom Pseudomonadati; phylum Pseudomonadota; class Gammaproteobacteria; order Pseudomonadales; family Pseudomonadaceae; genus Pseudomonas; species Pseudomonas sp. GL-B-26. The sequence goes on from NZ_JAGYGJ010000008.1 coordinate 89,481, forward strand.
CTGCGGTCCTGTTCCGAGAGACCTTTTACCAGTGCCGCGTCGATCTTCAGGCGCTTGAGCATGGCGTTGTTGGCCCATCCGGTGTGCCCGTCAATCCCGCTGAGGACCACCGGTTGATCCGCCCAACGTCCCTGGTTGAAGCGCTGGCCCAGCTCACGGCTCTTGTCCCAATAGGCCGAACTGACCCCGGCGATGCTGATCACGTCACCGGCCCGCGCAATGCCCGCCTGATCCTGTTCGATAATCCACTGTTCAAGCTCCGGCAACGGCTTGACTTCATCCAGCAGATTGGCCCCCATGCTGTTGAAGGCCGCAACCACCGGGTGACTGTGGGTATCAATCATTCCCGGCATCAGCACCTTGCCCGCCAGATCGATCCGTTGCGTGCCGGTGTCGGCCAGGGCGTTGATCTCGGCATTGCTGCCCACTTTGAGAATCTTGCCGTCTTGCACGGCCACTGCCTGGACCAGTCCCTGACCGGGTTCGGCGGTAAAGACCTTGCCGTTGAACAACACAAGGTCAGCGGCGGCCATGGCTTGCACCGAAGAAAAGGCCAGGGCTGCGGCCAACAGGTTTGGAATAAATCGCTGCATCGGAACACTCTCTTGTTTTTATTGGGCAGAACGGGAGGCCGATGCCTGGGACAATGCCTTCGGATCAAGGCCAACGAACGGCGCCTTGGCCCACACGACCTGGCCGCCCACGACCGTCAGCAGCACATTGTTTCGAGCCAACTCCTCCTCGGGCACCTGCATGAAGTTCTTGTCCAGAACGATCAGGTCCGCGAACTTGCCGACCTCGACCGAACCGACGACAGCGTCCAGTTTCAGCTGCTCGGCGGCGTTCATGGTGATGGTGCGCAGCACTTCAGTGCGCGACAGCGCCGGGTCGGCATTCAGCCTGCCCGCATACTTGGGGCCGTAGCTGTGCGGGTTCAGCGGATCACCTGAGCGGGTGACACCGATCTTCAACGCCAGGAACTCGTCGAGCGGGTCGACCGGCCAGTCGCTGCCATACGCCACACGGCCGCCGGCACGAGCGATGCTGCCGGAGGGTTCCATGCGGGCAAATCGCGCCGCCCCCAGATGTTCGTTGGTACCGTCAACCGTTGACGGTGCCTGCTGGGCCCACTGGAAGGACATGTTGGCGGTCACGTCGAGCGCTTTGAAGCGCGCATAGTCGGCAGGGTCCACCGACTCGTTGTGAGTAATGGTTGGGCGGAAGCCATTGCCAGGCAGCTGCTGGCGCAGGTATTCGATGCCGTTCAGTGAGTCACGCACCGCGCGGTCTCCGGTGGCGTGAATATGCGGATCGAGGCCGGCCTGAACGGCCTTCAGCAGCAGCGGGTTGAGTACTTGCGGCGGGAAGTAAAGCTCACCGGTGTTCTTGCCTGGTGCCCACTTCGGCGACGTATCGGTGCCGGCATTGCGCAGGTACGGCGTCAACATTGCACCCGTGTCCGCCGGCGCGTTGATGATGCCGTCCATGAACAGTTTGACGTGGCGCATGCTCACACCCGGCGCCGGTTTCGCTTCGCCCTGATCGTAGGTGGTGGCCATTGCCTTGGCCTCGGCGATGGTTTTGTCCGGGTCGGCAGCCGCGGCCGCAGGGTCGAGTTTGATCGCCAGCAAGGCCCGGGCCGTCAGCTCACCCGACTGTTGCAGGGTGGTAAACGCTTTGCCGTTTTCCGGCCCCGACAAGGCATCGAAGAAACTGGTGATGCCTTGCTGGCGCATGGCGTCGAGCGCCGCGCGGGTCTGATTGAGTTTCTCTGCGTCCGTGGCGGGCGGCACCACGGCGGCCATGGCTTCGGCGGCTCCGTCTTCGCAGATGCCGTTCGGGTTGCCGGCGCTGTCGCGCACGTACTTGCCATCACCGGGATTGGCCGTGTGCTTGTTGATGCCGGCGACCGCCAAGCCGCGAGAGTTGGTCAACACCGTATGGAAGTCGGTGGAACGGACTTGAATTGGGCGATTGGTCTTGAGTGCGTCCAGCGTCGACTTGTCGGCGTCACCGTCGAGTCCGGTCATGCCAATGCGGTCCCAACTGCCCACTTCGAGCCAGACATCGGGGCCTTTGTCCTTGTCGGCATCCAGGCACGCCTGAATGGTTTCCTGGAAAGCCTTGCGGGTCATCGTCTGGTATTTCAGGTCGCACAAGGTCATGGCGCGGCCGCCATCCCCCGGATGCATGTGCGCATCAACGAAACCCGGCATCAGCATGCGGCCGGCCAGATCGATCAGCTGTGTCTGCGTGCCGATGTACGAGGCAACCCCTGCATCACTGCCGACATAAACGATCTTCCCGCCCGTGACGGCGATCGCCTGCTGCACGGAATTCTTGCCGTCGACGGTATAGACATAGCCGTTGCGCATGACCATGTCGGCGCCTGTCGAAGCGTGTGTCTGACACCCCACCAGCGCCACGCAGGAAAATGCCGTTGTCGCGGCAACGACGATAGATAGCCTGGAAAATTTCAACTGCCTCACCTCTATTTTTATAGTTGTGGAAGTGGCCCGGACAGACTGCCGTGCAAGCCCCTGATATGCAGGGCACACGATATAGAGCGCAGCAGAAGTACGGACCTCCACAAATGAGGAGGGGTCAGGCAAATACCGGTCAGTTGAGCAGCAACGCATACTTTGTAGCAGCTGCCGAAGGCTGCGTTCGGCTGCGTAGCAGTCGTGAAGTCAGACTATGCGGTGCACCAGACTCACCGCGCACTCAGGGTTTACGACTGCTGCCTCCGAACGCGGCCCGAACCGAACGCAGGCTTCGCCAGCTGCTACAAGGACTGCGTTATGGCTTAAGGCGCTGCGCTTAATTACGACGTGCAGTTTCCGCAAGCGAAGTCGGCGAACGCAGGGCTGAACCCAGCTCCACTTTGCTCTTCACGCCGAGCTGCAAGTAGCAGTTACGCAAATAGGTGCGCACTGTGGCCGGACTCAGTGCAAGGATTTTGGCAATTTCCTTATAGGAGTGACCGGCGGCGAACAGCATCGCCGCCGTGCGCTCGCGTGGCGCCAGCACCGCCCCGCGCGACTGTGATTCGAGTGACAGGATGACGTGCTCGGCGTTGGGGCTAAGTGTCATGGCAGTGCGACCCAGGCGAATCACACACGGCGCTTTTTGCAGTTGCGCGATGACATCAACGGGAAGCATTGAACCGCTCCACCCGGGCAACTCGCGCTGAATGGCGGTGCACAGACTTGCGCCCACATACAGCAGACTGCCATCCATCCGGGCGACCCCGAAGTCACTCGCCCCGTTGCCCGTGTCGCAGCGAATCATGTCCTGCACCTGAAAGCGCCACAACTGCAACAGATGGTCGCAGAACGCCGAAAACAACCCGGCCTCGCTGTCATTGAAAGCCGGTGCATGAAGGCCACGGTAGAGACAGACGAAGAACATCAAGCCGCTTTCAGGGAGCTCGAACGTGATGCACATCAGGTGGTAGATGTCGTGACGCCGTGCGAAGTCGTTCACCTCCTCACAGGGATCGGTGAACCCACTGTCGCGCACAACTACCCCGGGTTGACTTAAGGTCTCCTGGGAAAATCTGTCGCTGACCGCTACTTTGTGCCATTCGACGGCAAACGACTCAGACAGATTGATCCGTCCGTGCATCCAGCTTTTGGGCGGAGCATTGACGCCTGACGCAGACATCTCGCCCCACCATGCCGAAGCGAAGGGCACCAGTTGGCGGAAGGCCTGCAAGCCGTCGGCGATGAATTGAGATGCCCCGCGGTCTCGAGCAAGCCGACCCAGGTGCAACACGCAACGATTGAACGCTGTCAGCGTGGCCATCGACGCCTTGGCGCCGACCTCATCACCCTCCTCCATTGTTTTTATCCTGTTTACTACATGGCGTATTTTTTCGACGATGCCATAGGCGCGGTTATGGGTCCAGCGAGCGCTATTGTTCCGGCTGTCAGCAAGAATGACTCAAATGCGCTAATTCCGCTAAACCGACCCAAGGGCCGGCACAACACCATCTAATCTGAATAGAGTACAACCACAAACAAGCCACTAGCCTCTTGATACAGGGGAGATGGGATGACCGGAAAAGCAGCGCGCCAATGCTCGTCATGGATCCTGTTCTCCCTGCTCGCCATCAACCTGGCGCTGGCAGCGGGATGTGCAGGCAAAGCTGCGACAGCTCGCTATTCGGCCATAGGTGACAGCTGCTATGCAAAAGCGCTACCCACTGCCGGCGAGGGCGGCCTGGCTTGGGGCTCCACCTTGAACATGGCTCGCAAAAAATCCCTGAATAATTGCATACGCTATGCCGGCCGATCCGGTGGCACGCCCGATACCTGCAAAGTGGTATTGGCGGAGTGCAAAAATTAAAAGGGCGGCAGTGAAGCGGGCCGTTCGGTTCACGGTCAACCACAATGGCTCGACAAACTCCAGGCTACCGGCTGCCCATTATTGATAGCTACCCCGGTACCGAGGATTTTTGCGCTCCGACACTGCCCGCCCTGGCGGCGACTGCAAGTGCCACGCAACACGCCAGTAACGAGAATGCGGCGAATGCGCCCATCACATGTAGATAAGGCAACACGTGATTCCAGGCTCGAGCCACCCCCAGGAAAGCGGCGAATAGCCAACCGCTCATGGAAAGCGCACCCAACAAGGCGAGCCGCGTGCGGCCTGCACTGCGCAGTGCGACGAAGGGAGCCTTTTGCAGCAACGGGAAGCCGACTCGATGCAACAATGCGCCGTTGAGGCTAAGCAGCGCGACGACAGTTACCTTGGCCCAGAGTTTCTGATTGAGCAGATACGCGTCGCCTTCATTGAGATACCCCTCAAGCACCAGCAACAGTCCGCTTGCCCAAAGGGCCAGCAGTGCGAGGCTGACGATCCTCTGAGTTTCATCAAGGTACTCACGCCTCGCCTGGTCCAGTATTTCCTTGCGCCAACTCCAAAGTTTGTGATCTGCCTGCAACACCCTCCCCAGGGCAATACACGTAGCGAGCAGATGACCGTATACGAGAAGCATTTTGAGCATTGCCTTGACCTTATTATTGTTTTGGCGCGGCGTTCCCTGCTTCGCTGAATTGAAAACGAATGATACAAATTTGCAATTGCATTTTCAAGATGAGCATTAATTCATAGGCTGGCACCGACCGTGATATCGGTCTGATTCGGCTTGCTCGATACATATGGATAACCGTATATTCGGATAACCACATGTAGTGAAGACACTTCCATGCTGAACCCTGCCGCCGTATTCAAATGCCTGTCCGACGAAACTCGCACACGGGCCACCTTACTGATCACCCGTGAGGGAGAGTTATGCGTCTGCGAACTGGTCTGCGCCCTGAACGACAGCCAGCCGAAAATCTCCCGCCACCTCGCGCAACTCCGGGCATGTGGCCTGCTGCTGGACCGCCGCCAGGGTCAGTGGGTGTATTACCGGCTCAACCCCGAACTGCCAAAGTGGGTTCGCAGCATTCTTGAGACAACCCTGGAAGCCAACGCCGACTGGCTTGAGGAAAACAGCACTCGACTCAAAGTGATGGGCGACCGGCCTATCAACACTGCCGCCTGCTGCTGACCCATCACCCGTCGAGACTGCTCATGTTTACTGCGTTCGCCATTTTTCTTGTCACCATTGTGTTGGTCATTTGGCAGCCCAAGGGATTGGGTGTCGGCTGGAGCGCCTCCTTGGGGGCTGCCCTTGCACTGATTGCAGGCGTCGTGACGCTGGACGATATTCCACTGGTGTGGGGCATTGTCTGGAACGCCACCGCTACGTTTATCGCGGTCATCATCATTAGCTTGTTGCTTGATGAGGCAGGCTTCTTTCAGTGGGCCGCCCTGCATGTAGCACGCTGGGCCAAGGGCGATGGTCGTCGCCTGTTCGCTTTCACGGTGCTACTGGGCGCAGCCGTTTCCGCCCTGTTTGCCAATGACGGTGCGGCACTGATACTGACCCCCATCGTCATTTCGATTTTGCTCGCCCTGCGCTTTTCCCCAGCGTCCACCCTGGCGTTTGTCATGGCAGCCGGCTTTATTGCCGACACGGCCAGCCTGCCTCTGGTGGTGTCGAACCTCGTCAATATCGTTTCAGCCGACTACTTCGGCCTGGGTTTCAGCGAGTACGCTTCAGTCATGGTCCCGGTCAATTTCGTTGCCGTGGGCTCCACCCTCGGAGTGCTGTATTGGTTTTTCCGTCGTGACATACCCGAACGCTATTCACTGGATGACCTACAAGACCCACGACGTGCCGTGCGAGACCCACTGACCTTTCGCGTCGGCTGGATTGTCCTGGGTTTGTTGCTGATTGGGCTGTTTGCGCTGGAGCCTCTGGGCATTCCGATCAGTGTCATTGCGGCGGTCTGCGCCGCGATGCTGTTCGCCGTTGCGGCGCGTGGGCATGTGATTTCAACCCGACGTGTGTTGCGCGAAGCGCCATGGCAGGTCGTGACCTTTTCGCTGGGCATGTACCTGGTGGTTTATGGGCTGAAAAACGCTGGCCTGACAACCTATCTGACAGTGGCCCTGAACTACTTTGCCGAATTAGGCATCTGGGGCGCCGCGTTGGGGACTGGTTTTCTCACGGCGTTGCTGTCATCCGGCATGAACAACATGCCGACGGTGTTGGTGGGTGCGCTGTCGATCCAGGCCAGTGACGCCACCGGCGTGGTGCGTGAGGCCATGATCTACGCCAATGTCATCGGCTCTGATCTGGGCCCGAAAATCACCCCTATCGGTAGCCTGGCAACACTGCTCTGGCTGCATGTTCTGGAGCGCAAGGGCATCCGCATCACCTGGGGTTACTACTTCAAGGTGGGTGTCGTTCTGACGCTGCCGATTCTGTTCATCACCTTATCTGCCCTGGCCTTGCGCCTGGGCGTTTAGCACCTGCCCGTCTGGAAAGAGGAGTCGCCATGCGCGTTCTATTCATGTGTACCGCCAATAGCTGTCGCAGCATTCTGTCCGAAGCGATGTTCAATCATCTCGCACCGCAAGGTTTCCAGGCGATCAGCGCCGGCAGCTTCCCCAAAGGGCAGGTTCTGCCGCGCAGCCTGACCACGTTGCAAGAGGCCGGGATTGCGATCGACGGGTTAAGCAGCAAAGGCAACGACGCCTTCGAGGCCAACCCGCCGGACATTGTCATCACCGTCTGCGACAAGGCCGCCGGTGAGGCCTGCCCGGTCTACTTCGGGCCGGCCCTCAAGGCCCATTGGGGATTGGAGGATCCATCCGAGGTGAAGGGCGATGAGACGGTCGTCGCCGCTGCATTCCACTCGACGCTTGCACGCATCGAAACACGCTGCCGGGCGTTCCTCGCCCTGCCCTTCGCCCAACTTGACCGCGATGCTCTGAAGCGCGAACTCGACCGCATCAGCACGCTGTAACGGGAGCCCCCATGACCAATCCACTGCCTAATCTCGACGCATCATTGATTCAGCCCATCGCCAGTGACGACGGCAAACACAAGCCACGAATCCTGTTGTTGTATGGGTCAACCCGCGCACGGTCATTCAGTCGGCTGCTGATCGAAGAAGCAGCCCGCCTGCTCGAACACTTCGGTGCAGAAACGCGGATCTTCAATCCATCGGGACTACCGCTACCGGATGACGCACCCGGCGATCACCCGAAAGTTCAGGAATTGCTTGAGCTGATGCAATGGTCTGAAGGACAGGTCTGGTGTTCACCCGAGCGCCACGGCGCCATGTCTGCCGTATTCAAGGCGCAGATTGACTGGGTGCCGCTGGCCCTGGGCGCCGTTCGCCCGACCCAAGGGAAAACACTCGCCGTCATGCAAGTCAGCGGCGGTTCCCAATCCTTTAACGTGGTGAATCAGCTTCGCGTGCTGGGACGCTGGATGCGGATGTTCACGATCCCTAATCAATCGTCCGTGCCGAAGGCTTATCTGGAGTTTGACGAAGGCAACCGCATGAAACCGTCCTCGCTGTATGACCGGGTGGTCGACGTCATGGAAGAACTGGTGAGGTTCACGTTGCTGCTGCGCGAGCGCCCGGATCTGGTTGACCGCTACTCCGAACGCAAAGAGTCAGCGGAAGAACTGACTCAGCGTGTGAATCAACGGTCGATTTGAAAGCAGGGTGTCCGCACCTTGGTAACTAAATGAAGTAATGATTTAAAGCGTTATAACCCGTTGCGACACCGGAGCACGGGTTAACAACCGTCGGTCTGTAAAACCCCCGCCAGAAAGCCCGCGAAAACTTCGTGATCTAGTCTGACTGCACGTTCGGCAGGAGATTTCTCATGTCATTGGCTGAAGAACGAAAACCTCAGCGCCGCAAGGAAACCCGGCTGTTTCTCTTTCTTGTCGTCTGCCTCTTTCCGCTGCTGTCGGTCGCTTTCGTCGGCGGTTACGGTTTTATCGTCTGGTTTTTCCAGATGCTGTACGGCCCACCGGGACCACCCAACTAACTAATAGCCTTTTCTGAAAGCCTATTGGAGCCAGCGCATGGACAAAGCTCTGCATATTGCCAGTCTTGTCGTACTTGCCCGACCTGAATTGTTCGACGCCGTTAAAGCCAACCTGCGTCTGTTGGACGGCTTGGAACTGCATCAGGAAAGTGCGGCGGGAAAACTGGTGGTGGTCCTTGAAGCTGTACACGAAAGTCAGATCCTTCAACGCATCGAACAGATCAACAACTTGCCCGGCGTACTTAACGCGGCGTTGATCTATCACGAACTCCTCGAACCCGAAGGAGATATCGAATGAGCATGTCGCGCCGAGCATTCGTCAAGGCCCAGGCCGCCGCCATTGCAGCCGCCGCTGCTGGCCTGCCGATTATTACCGATGCCAGCAATCTGGTGACCGAAGCAGACATGGTCACCCTGGACTGGAACAAGGCGCCCTGCCGTTTCTGCGGCACCGGGTGCAGCGTGATGGTCGCGACCAAGGACAACCGGGTGGTCGCCACCCATGGCGACGTCAAGGCGGAGGTCAACCGCGGACTGAACTGCGTGAAGGGCTATTTCCTTTCGAAGATCATGTATGGCGTTGATCGCCTGACCCAACCGCTTTTGCGCATGAAGAATGGCCAGTACGACAAGCAAGGCGAATTCCAGCCGATCAGTTGGGAGAAGGCCTTCGACATCATGGAACTGAAATTCAAGGAGGCCTTGAAGAGCAAAGGTCCCGGGTCGGTCGGCATGTTCGGCTCCGGGCAATGGACCGTGTGGGAAGGCTATGCCGCCAACAAGCTGATGAAGGCAGGCTTTCGCAGCAATAACATCGACCCCAACGCCCGCCATTGCATGGCCTCGGCGGTGATGGGTTTTATGCGCACCTTTGGCATGGATGAGCCGATGGGGTGCTACGACGACATCGAAGCTACCGACGCTTTCGTGCTCTGGGGCTCGAACATGGCCGAGATGCACCCGGTGCTCTGGAGCCGGGTCACCGACCGCCGCCTGAGCCAGCCTCACGTGAAAGTGGCCGTGCTGTCGACCTTCGAACATCGCAGTTTCGAGCTGGCCGACATCCCCATGGTGTTCAAGCCGCAAACCGACCTGATGATCCTCAACTACATCGCCAACCACATCATTGAAAGCGGCGCGGTGAACCAGGACTTCATTACGAAACACACCCGATTTGCCCAAGGCGCGGACGACATCGGGTACGGCCTGCGCCCTGACGATCCACGGGAAATGAAGGCAAAAAATGCCGGCAAGGCCAACACCTGGACCGACATTTCCTTCGAACAATACGCAGCATTCGTCAAACCTTACACACTGGAGCGAACCGCCAAAGAGACAGGCGTTCCGACTGAAAGGCTCAAGGCTTTGGCCGAGTTGTATGCCGACCCCAAGCGCAAAGTCGTGTCGTTCTGGACCATGGGTTTCAATCAGCACACTCGCGGCGTCTGGGCCAACAACCTGATCTACAACATCCATCTGCTCACCGGCAAAATCAGCGAGCCGGGCAACAGCCCTTTCTCACTCACCGGCCAGCCGTCGGCCTGTGGTACGGCGCGCGAAGTCGGGACCTTCTCCCACCGCTTGCCCGCCGATCTGGTGGTGACCAACCCCAAGCACCGCGCCATCGCCGAAAAAATCTGGAAGCTGCCCGCCGGCACCATTCAGGAGAAGCCTGGTTTTCACGCGGTAGAACAGAGCCGCATGCTCAAGGACGGCGTGCTCAACGTTTACTGGACCCAGGCCAGCAACAACATGCACGCCGGGCCGAACATCATGCAGGAAGTTCTGCCGGGCTGGCGCAACCCGGAAAATTTCGTGATTGTCTCGGATGTCTACCCTACCGTTTCCGCGCAAGCCGCCGACCTGATCCTGCCCAGCGCCATGTGGGTGGAAAAGGAAGGTGCCTTCGGCAACGCTGAACGGCGTACGCAATTCTGGCATCAATTGGTGACCGCACCGGGGGACGCCAAGTCGGACCTGTGGCAGTTACTGGAGTTTTCCAAGCGTTTCACCACCGATGAAACCTGGCCCGCCGAGTTACTGGCCAAGTCTCCTGAGCACAAGGGCAAAACCCTGTTTGAAGTGCTTTACAAGAATGGCCAGGTTGACCAGTTCCCGGTCGAGCAAATGGAAGCCGGATACAAAAATGATGAAGCCAAAGCGTTTGGCTTCTACCTGCAAAAAGGTTTGTTCGAGGAGTACGCCCAATTCGGTCGCGGCCACGGGCATGACCTTGCCACGTTCGACCGCTACCACAGCGAACGGGGACTGCGCTGGCCGGTGGTGGACGGCAAGGAAACCCGCTGGCGTTACCGCGAGGGGCTCGACCCCTACGTGGAAAAAGGCAGCGAGGTGCAGTTCTACGGCTACCCGGACAAGAAGGCGATCATTTTCGCCCTGCCCTACGAGCCGCCAGCCGAAGCCCCGGATGCCGATTACCCGTTCTGGCTGAGCACCGGGCGCGTCCTCGAACACTGGCACACCGGCACCATGACCCAACGCGTCGAGGAACTGTACAAAGCGGTGCCGGACGCATTGGTCTACATGCACCCCGAAGATGCCAAGGCCTTGAAGGCGCGGCGTGGCAGTGAAGTGAAGTTGATCAGCCGACGCGGTGAGATTCGTGCGCGCATCGAGACCCGCGGGCGTAACAAGCCGCCTCAAGGACTGGTGTTCGTGCCGTTTTTCGATGCCAACAAGCTGATCAACAAAGTCACGCTCGATGCCACCGACCCGATCTCCAAGCAGACCGACTACAAAAAATGCGCGATACGAATCGAGTTGATCAGCGTGGCCTGAGGAGAACCGTCATGCCTTTGCGAATCCTGCCGTTGCTCCTGCTCGCTGCGATTGGCGTGGTGATGGCTGCAGAAGTCAATTACCCCCTCGATGCACCGGGGCCGGATGGGCGCCGGCCCGGTGGCACCTTGACCCAGAGCATGCCGGCCCCGCCCATTGCCAATGAAGAAAACAAGGACCTGAAGCGCGAACGCAATTACCCGGACCAGCCTCCCACCATCCCTCATACCATCCTCGGTTATCAGATCGACAAAAACGGCAACAAGTGCCTGTCCTGTCACAGCCGTGCCAACAGCGCACGGACCCAGGCGACGATGATCAGCATCACCCACTACATGGACCGCGACGGCCAGGCGCTGGCGGCGGTGTCACCGCGCCGGTACTTCTGTAACCAATGCCACGTGTCGCAAACAGAAGTGCTGCCCCTGGTGGGCAACAGCTTCGAAACGATCGACAAGATATTGCAAGACGACGCCAACGCCGCGCAGAAACCCTGAGGAGGCAACATGAAAGCACTGTTCGCCCTGCTTAAGGATTACTGGGGCATTCTGCGTCGTCCGAGTCTCTACTACAGCCTGGGCTTTCTGACACTGGGGGGCTTTATCGCCGGGATCATTTTCTGGGGTGGCTTCAACACCGCGCTGGAGCTGAGCAATACCGAAAAATTCTGCATCTCCTGTCATGAGATGCGTGACAACGTTTTCGTCGAGCTCAAGGACACGATCCACTACACCAACCGATCCGGCGTGCGCGCCAGTTGCCCGGACTGCCACGTCCCCCACGAATGGACCCACAAGATCGCGCGCAAGATGCAGGCTTCAAAAGAGGTGTGGGGCAAGATTTTCGGCACCATCGATACGCGCGACAAATTTCTCATGCTACGGCGCGAGCTGGCCGAACATGAATGGGCAAGGCTCAAGGCCAACGACTCTCGCGAATGCCGTAATTGCCACAACTTCGAGTTCATGGATTTTACCCGCCAGAGCAAGCGCGCTTCTGCCATGCACTCAACTTCTCTGGCCAACGGTGAGGCCACCTGTATCGACTGCCACAAGGGCATCGCTCACAAGCTGCCCGATATGAGCGGAGTGAAAGGCTGGTAAGGATTTTTCGATCCGCCCGCACTTATCCTATCCTTTTATCCAACCAACAACGCCGGTCACCGACATGCCCGCCCCTGAATCCACCCTCCTCGACAGCTGGCATCACAACGCCCAATCCTGGATCGACGCCATCCGCACCGGCGCCATCGAAAGTCGCCTCAAGGTCACCGACCAGGCAATCCTGCTGGCGGTGCTGGGCCGTCAGCCCGAGCGCGTGCTCGACCTGGGCTGCGGCGAGGGCTGGCTGTTGCGCGTGCTGGCTGAACGGGGCATCAAGGCGGTCGGTGTGGATGGCGATGCGACGCTGGTCGAGGCGGCGCGGGCGGCGGGCTCTTCGCCGGTGCATCTGGCGAGCTATGAAGCGTTGGTGGAAGCGAAGGTGGACATCGGCCGCGACTACAACCTGATCTGCGCCAACTTCGCCCTGCTGCACCAGGACATCATCCCGCTGCTCGCCGCCATGAACGCCTTGCTCGCCCCTGGCGGCGCGCTGGTGATCCAGACGCTGCATCCATGGACCGCAGCGGCGGGCGACTATCAGGATGGTTGGCGGGAAGAGACCTTCACTGGATTCAAGGGACAGTGGCAACCCATGCCGTGGTATTTCCGCTCCTTGTCCAGTTGGCTCAATGCGCTGGACATGGCCGGTTTTCAGCTAGCCGTCCTGCAGGAACCGCAGCACCCGCAAAGCCCTGTGCCGCAGTCATTGCTGTTGGTGGCCGAGCAGCGGGGTTCGCGACTCTTCAGTAACTCCCTTCCCGCACCCACCGCCTGACCTCAGCCTGTATGGCATAAGCCGGCGCCTCCACAGCATTGAAATCCTGTGTATACCGCTGGGCAAATCCTTCTACCCCCCACTCCTGATATTGCTGCACATGCTTTAATTCGTGAGCCCAGAGCGCGATATCCTGTTCTGCGGCTTGAGCGTCCCGGAAGAGGATGATGTCGATCAGCGTCACGGCACCGACATCGGGGTTTTGCAGCATGGCAGTGGCGGCGCTGAATTGGCCGTTGTCGCTCACTTTGTAGCGCGCAGTATCGAGGACGCCGGGGTCGTACCAGCGCAGCAGTTGTTCCCGGATGTGCGGTGGAATGGGTTGGATGTCGGCGGTGGCTGCTTCGGCGCGGGCTTGGGTCAGCCACATCGCCAGGGCAGGTGCCGCGATCTGGTAGATGCCATCAGGCACTGGCAGGCAGATGCAGCCGTCCAGACACACTTGTGTCTCGCCCTCTGGGCAGGCGTTGGTCTGGGCAGGCACTTCAAGAGTCAGGCAAAGAACCAACAGCGCCACCAGGCGCGTGGTGATGGGCGACATTGGGCGCTCCAGGGACGGACGCAGCGCAAACATTGGGTCACCATTGATCGGCAATCCGCATGGCTTTAGCGTAGTCCCGAACCAAGCGCCCCAGCGTTAATCCACGACGAACAACTTGGCACCGGTGGTGCTGAAAGATCGATGCCCTTCAGCGTTGCTGCCCACCTGATAGCTCATCCCGGCGGTGAGCGTGAACTGACGACCATCCTCCAGCTCCGTGTGCAACTCGCCTTCCAGACACAACAGGATATGACCTCTCCAGCACCAGTGATCGGCCAGATATCCGGGACTGTATTCAACCATCCGCACACGCGTTGAACCAAACTGGCAGGTTCGCCAATAGGCGCTACCCGTCTGTCCAGCGTACTGAACAGGTTCGACAGTCGACCAATCGGTCGTACCAAAGGGAACAGCCGTTAGATCCATCGTTGCCTCATCAATGAAGGAGTGTCTGTGGACCGTAACCATCCAGCACTACTTTCGATAGACACAGATGCCCCGCATTTATGAGATACAGGCGACCCACTCAAGCATGATAGTCAGAGGCAGCTTTCGGCTGTGGATTCAACCGGTCTTGAACACCGGCGCCATGTCCTCATTAACAAACTGAATATGCGCCGCGCGCCCTCGCGCCTCATCCCGTCTCCCCCTCCCAAGTAGTCCGAAACTCCCACCCCGCTTGGGAGTTTCGGCCGATGCGCAATCACTGGCGCTTAGCCATAGTAGCGATCAAAGGTCAACGGTCAGACCTAGATGACCGCAACTGCCCAGGTAAACGTCATGACTATTCAAGAACAAGATTTGCTGCTGACGAGCGCTCTGAGCGTCGTGGCGACCGGCGAGGACGTTTCGCTGGACGAAACGGCCGGGTTGCAGAACCTCACCGCCACGCCAAGCCCTGCGGGAGACGCTGACGACAACGACATTCTGGTGACCTCCCTGCCCTCGACCTTCGCTACCCGTTTGACTGCACTGGGTGCCGGTACCGCAACGGGTGCAGCGTTGAGTGGCTATACCGGTGCCGTGGGCAACACGGGCAGCAATGCGTTCACCGTCACCGCTGCCCCCGGAGCCAGCATTACCAATATCAGCTTCGTCGACAGCGCTGGTGCACCGCTCAATGGCCTGGACAGTGGACTGGACACCCTCGATGGCACCAGCATCTTTCTCTATACGGATGCGAACAACGACAACATCGTTCTGGGCCGAGCCGGTGGCTCGACCGGCGCGATCGTGTTCGCTGCCTATATCGAAGAAACCGGATCGCCGGTTTCGGGCGGCAAGATCTGGACCGTGGAGTATCAACCGCTCAAGCATCCAGTTACGACGAATCCCGATGATTCGCTCAATCTGCAGGACAAGGTTTTCGTCGGAGTCAGTCAGGACCTGGAATTCAATCTGGCCAATGCGCCTTCCGGTCAGAACCTCTTTCTGATGTTCACGACGGCGAACCCGACAGTTGTCGACGACGGTGGTGTATTGCGGATCACGAATCCCACCATCATCGCCACCGGCAAGGAGCCGGCGAATCAGTCCGGGCTTGACCCCATCGACACGAAAGACGACATCAATATAACGACTGGCGATACGATCAATACCAGCCAGGCCGGTGGCCCGACCACCTTCGGCACCAACAGCCAGATGATTACGGAACAGGAAGGCATCCGCTTTTCGTTCGTCACGGGTGCCAGGCAGGATATGACCATTCCCAACCTGGATCAGAACGAAGCAGATGTTGAATCCAACATCGACTTTACCGCCGTTTTCAATGCGAAGTCGGCCAATTTCGACATCGTGCAGTTGCAAAGCGGCAAGAGTGCTGTCGTAAAAATCAGTGCATTCAACACCGCTGTTGAATCTGGTGCGAGTTTCATCGACGGCTATGCGAATGATTCGACGGTTGCCATCTCCAATGTTCGCGTCATCAACATCAGCACCGGGCAGGTGATCGAGAATTCAAACGGATCGGCGGATGATCCGGCCATTACCATCAGCTTTTCTGGTGGGGTTGCAACCATCACCGGCGTTAAAGCCGGCTACCAGATTGAATACACCACAACGACGGATCACAACCGCGTACTCATCGAGAACGGGGCAGCCCTCGACGCCAAGGGTAATAACCACGCCGACTTTGATATCGGTGGTTTCACGCTGGTCCAGGCCTCTGTCTCGACCGCCGAAATCGGCTCCAAGATGATCTTCGACGATGACGGCCCGAGCGCGGACGTGGTCGATGGCGGCGGCGCAGTGACCATCGACGAGACGGCCGGCAACCAGGATAACGACAGCGACTTGGCGGCGGTTCTGGCGCTGTTCGACACGGAAGTGGTGAACAAGGGCACGGACTTGAATCCAACGGAGTTCGCGATCAGCACCACGCCTTTGGCCACCACGACGCTCAGCAGCTTTGGCCAGGATGTGGCGGGTGGGACGAAAGTGCTGTCGCTGGCGATTGTGGGCGGCGACGGCACCGACTCGCTGCTCGACACCACTGATGGCAAGAACATCATTCTGTTCAAGGAAGGCGATCTGATTGTCGGCCGCTATGACGTCGCCAACGGCCCGGTCACGGTCGCCGATCCGGCGGCGTTCGCGATTGCGCTGCAGCAGGACGGCAACGTAGCGGTCGCGCAGTATGTCTCGCTCACGCACCCCATCGCCGGCAGCACGGCGGCGGCCTATGACGACCGGATCGATCTGACCGGCCTGATCAACGCGGTGGTGACGGTGACCGACGGCGACGGCGACACCAGCACCGACAGCGTGGGCATCGGCGACGACATCAACTTCGACGACGACGGGCCGAGCGCGGACGTGGCCGATGGCGGCGGCGCAGTGACAATCGACGAGACAGCCGGCAACCAGGATAACGACAGCGACTTGGCGGCGGTTCTGGCGCTGTTCGACACGGAAGTGGTGAACAAGGGCACGGACTTGAATCCAGCGGAGTTCGCGATCAGCACCACGCCTTTGGCCACCACGACGCTCAGCAGCTTTGGCCAGGACCAGGAAGGTGCGACGAAAGTGCTGTCGCTGGCGATTGTGGGCGGCGACGGCACCGACTCGCTGCTCGATACCACTGATGGCAAGAACATCATTCTGTTCAAGGAAGGCGATCTGATTGTCGGCCGCTATGACGTCGCCAACGGCCCGGTCACGGTCGCCGATCCGGCGGCGTTCGCGATTGCGCTGCAGCAGGACGGCAACGTGGCGGTCGCGCAGTATGTCTCGCTCACGCACCCCATCGCCGGCAGCACGGCGGCGGCCTATGACGACCGGATCGATCTGACCGGCCTGATCAACGCGGTGGTGACGGTGACCGACGGCGACGGCGACACCAGCACCGACAGCGTGGGCATCGGCGACGACATCAACTTCGACGACGACGGACCGGCGGTGTCAGCCAACAACACGGTGCTGCTCGACGACGATGCGCTCACCGGTGGCAATGCTGGCGGCACGGGCGACGATGCAGACTCGGCTAACACAAGCGGCACTCTGGGCCACGACTTTGGTCAGGACGGGGCCGGCACAGTGGCCTATCTGACCAGCGGAGCACCCGCAGGCTTCACCTATGTGGCCGATAGCACCAGTCTGCTGGTCAAGCAGGGCACGACCACGGTGCTGACGCTGACGATGGTCGCGGCAACGGGCGCCTACACGGTGGTGCAAAACAACCCGATCCTCCATGTGGCGGGCCTGACCGAGAACAACCAGGCATTCACCATCAACTACCGGGTGACCGATGGTGATGGCGATACGGCCGATGGCACGCTGGGGATCAACGTCGATGACGACACCCCGGTCGTAACGGCCAAGTCGAATCTGGTCTACGCGAACTCCAGCAACGGGACGTCCTTGACGGATGAAGGTGGAACGGGCGTCTACGCTTACTCGATTGGCGCAGACACGCATGTGGCACCTTACAGTGCGACGAACTCCGACTTCCTGTCCGTGGCCCTCACGGGTGTCACGGTGGGTACGAACCCCATCACCAACAAATTGGTGACGTGGGCCTCGGAGACTGATAGCCAGGCGGTGTTCAACGTGGGTTTCACCTACGTGTCCAACAATCCGGCGCAGGGAGCGACCACCAACGCCACCGGCACGCTGACCTTTGACAAGGTGGCTGACACCTATACCTTGCTGCTGGATCATGAGATTGAGAGCTTCAGCATCCTGAACACCTCGACGCCTGGTAACCCGCTCCAGGGCTATGCGCTCAACTCGGCCACGACCGTGGGATCGAACCCTCCGGTCTCGGTGATGACGCTTGCCAGCAACTTCTTTGTGCAGTTCGAGGGATTCGGCGTGAATAACGGGACGCCCCAAACCTTCGCTTACGACACCACCACAGGTTTGTTCTCGAATGATCGACGGTATGTCACGGTCTCATCGGATTCGATTGGCGCTGCCAGCGACACGCTCCAATCGGACGAGGTGATTGATCTGGACTTCTACAAAACAAATCCCCAGGGGTTCACCGCTTCTAGCGCGGACAGGGCCACGAGCAAGGCGATCTTTCTCGAGTTCACACAGGCGGGCATTGGCGCCGGCAAAGACATGCTGGTGGTATTGAAGCTGGTTGATGACAATGACCCCACTCATACAATCAATCGGACCTTCATTGTTGGAAACTCAGCCAGTAATGACGACGTTCTCAATGACAGTGTGCCCACCTACGGATTCGTGGCTCAGGCACAAAACGGCATCGTGGTCTTCGAGAGCAATGACTACAACTTCACCGGAGAACACTACTCGATCCAGGGCGCGCAAGTGGTGACATCGACCCAAAACACAACCGGAACCGGGTATCAGCTCAATGGGGCCATCGACAATCCCGCGACTCCGGGGGTTGAGGGTGCAACACCCAATGCCCAGATAGCGTTCGGCGGCGCCACGACTGAGGGGAATAACGAACCCATCAAGATCGTCAACATCGGCTTCGTGTCCACGGCGACACCGGACGCCCACCTGACCTTCGATGTGGCGGTAGCGGATGCCGACGGTGATGCGACGGTTACGCAAACCCTGGACGTGACGATTGTTGGCGACCACCACGTGACGGCCTCAACGGGTGCGGACACATTCGTGATCGCCGACACCGACGTCGACGGGCTGCTCTCCATAGGCTTGACTGTCATCGATGGCGGCTTTGCCACCGGCAGTGACTCGCTCAACTTCACGGTGCCGGGCTCGGTGGCGAACTACACCGAAGTGCTGGCACCGGTCACCAACCTGGCGGCATTCACAGCCGCCGCCGATATCGCGCTGGACGGCACGAAGAACTACTACTTTGGCGTCGTTGGAGGCGACGGCTACCTGGCATTTGACGCCGACGGCAACGGTATCACCACCATCATCCAGTTGGTCGGTGTGACCGACATCGCAAGCACTGACATTGTCTGAATGCCGCTGTAGGCACACGGCCTGGCTCCCGCGAGGGGGCCAGGCCGTTTTCATTGGGCTGCTTATTCCTGAGCCAACGAGGCCAGACGAGCGTCCCGGGCTCAAGGGGCGAAGCCTTTGACGCCAGGCACACCCACGCCGCAAAACAGCATCTGGCGCTGCAGCACATCAAAACTATTGGTTCAGGGTGTTTTGGGTTGGGCAGATGCTATTGCCGGGCTTGCCGGGCACAGGAACGGGTTTGTCCCCTGCCCGATGACGGCGTGCGCCGTGCCGTGGCGCGCATCAGTCAGTCCGATTGCGCCCAAGTGGACTCGGGCGGTTCTTCGTTGTTGGTGAGCCCGTGCTTCTGCGCGTACATCAGCAAGTCGATGCGGTTGATCAGATTAAGCTTTTGATAGATGTTGCTGAGGTGGTTGTGCACGGTGTGCTCGCTAATGCCCAGGCGCCCGGCGATGCACATGTATTTGGCGGACGGATCCCCCACGATGGCGCGAATCAGTTCCCTCTCACGCAGCGTCAGCCGCGCCTGTTTAGCCTGCTCCAAATTGCGTTTCAAGGGTATATGCCCGGTCGCGGCATAGCCGGAAAGCCCAACGGCCCAGGATCTATTCAGTCCGATGTCGCGATGGTGGACCGTGACGATGGCGCGGATGATCGATTCCGTGGGGTCTTCCGCCAGCACGATGCCGCGTGCACCCGCTTCTATCGCCTGGGCAACGGGGACGGTTTCGTACAGGCCCTTGAGTACCAGCACTTTCATTTCGGCGCTGCGGGCGAGTCCCGCCACGACCGCCAGCGGGTCCAGCGCATCTGGAAAGAAACTGAAAAAAATGACATCGGGACGCAACTGATCGGCAAGATCCAGCGCATTGGTATAGGTGGTGGCCTGGCCACTCACCTCCATCCGAGGCTTCCTCGCATTGATCAAATCGTGAAGGCCCCTGAGAACGAGGGGACGACAATCGATCAGCATCACGCGTATTGGTTTTATGTGGGTCGTCATTACTTTCCTGACTCCCTTTGAAGATGAACGATGGCCTCCACCCACTGACCCTCCTGGATCAGCAGATTGCTCATCTGGCCAAGCGATTGAAGGACCGATGCGAGTGCCGACTGGCCTTGACGGTGCCCGCCCGGGTATTCGGCCCTGGGGACACGAGTCCACCAGTTGCACCGGCAGGGTTGCGGTTGCGGACCCTTCCAAAAGCCGGGTAAAGCCATCGAGACAACATAAATAGGAATAACCATCAATAGCTTGCGCATGATGATGTGCTCCCACGAGCCGCTCAACTGAGTCTAGGCCAGCCCGGCGCGTTGCCAGCCCGCCCAACCGCCAGTCGTCGATTCAAGCCTCATGCGGGTAGCCCGGCCGATACTCCCAAGAGGTCTTCAACCCTAGAAAATCAGGGTCTTAGGCTCGCAGGGGCGTCCTGCGACCAAAGTCTGCTTCCGATCAAAATCGTCAATTAACCGACGAATGGCGCACGCACAAGCACAGCAGTAACACTGACGTCAATTTGCCGGCTAAATCTGCCTCGCCGAGTCCCCCACGAGCCAGACCTAGGCGAAATCACCTGGCCGCTCCCTTCCTGTGGGTTAGCAATAGCAACTGGCGCCCGCCAGAGCGTATGCGTCCGGCAACGTCATGGATTCGTGTGCTGGAACATGGTGAGAGGGACATGCATCGAAAAACCAACCGGCAGCGTCCAGTCGGGACGGGGACAAAGTCGGTATTGCCTGAAGGATCAGGGGGACACAACGCCTTGACTGGAACTGTCGGGGCTTAACCAGGTATTAACGTTTTCGACACTCTCGGCAGGCGGCTTTCCCGCCC
Organism: Pseudomonas sp. GL-B-26; assembly: GCF_019947405.1. Taxonomy (NCBI): domain Bacteria; kingdom Pseudomonadati; phylum Pseudomonadota; class Gammaproteobacteria; order Pseudomonadales; family Pseudomonadaceae; genus Pseudomonas; species Pseudomonas sp. GL-B-26. Next base: position 110,354 of record NZ_JAGYGJ010000008.1, read on the forward strand.
AGCGATTGAGCGTGAAGACATTGGTGACGAAGTCGTATTGCGTCTTGAGCAGGTCACGACGAGCCCGGAATTCGTTGCGTACGCTGGTCAGTACATCGACGGCATTGACCATTCCGTAACTGAGTGCTTTCTCTGCCGCCACTCTGGACAGCTGTGCCGAGGCCAGGGCATTGCGGCTCGCACTGATCTTCTCTGCGCTCGAGTTGGCGGTCAGGTAAGCGCTGGTGATCTCCTTGACCACCCGGCGCTGGACCGATTCCAGTTGCTGCTCGGCGGTAATCTGATCCTGGTAGAGCCCACGCACCCGCGCCGAGGTTGATCCGCCGCTGTACAGCGGCACTTGCACGCCAATACCGGCGACATAACTGTCGGTGCGCGGCGCCTGGGTATTGTTGTAGCCCTCGTTAGTCTGCTGCGCGCTCAGCGTAAGGCTCAGGGTCGGATAGTGCCCGCCCTTGCCGCTGCGCAACGCAGCGCCCGCCGCTTCGACGCCGCTTTCATTGGCCTTGAGTGCCGGGTTTTGCGCTACACCCTCGCGCACCCAGGTTTCAAGACTCTGCGCCGACACCCGTAATTGCACATCATCGCGAATCCGGTTGAGCTTCTCCTTGACCGGCCGGCCGACGATCTCCGCCAGTGCCTCGCGACTGATACTGGCCTGGTTCCGGGCATCCAGTTCCTGCGCCGCCAGCAAATCTACCCGGGCCTTGAGGTCGAGCTGATCAGTAACCATTGCCAACTGCTTTGCGTACAACGCATTGACTCTGTCCAGACTCTTTTGCGTGGTTTGACGCTCCGCTTTCACCAACTCCAATTCATCCTCGGCCGCCAACGCGGCGAAGTAACGCTGCGCCAAGTCCACTGTGGCCTCGGCCTGCGCTTCCAACGCTTCCGATTCGTTCTGCTTGGCCTGGCTTTTGAATTTTTGGTAGTTCTCCCACGCGGCCTTGTTGTAGAGGTACTGACGCAGCACCAGGCTGTAGTTTTCGCTATCGTAACTGCGCTGCACCAACTCGTTCTCCTGATGAATCCGATTCGTCCCTGCATTGAGCGAGACTTGCGGCAACAGCGCTCCGAAGGCCTCGCGCTGATGCTCCTGGCCCGCCTTCGCTCGCGCATACGAGGCCAATATGCGCGGGTCTTCCAGCCGGGCCTCGCGATACAGCTGCATCAGATCGGTGGAAAATGTCGAGGCACTGACCCCGGTCGGCGTCGGCGCAGAGGTTTGCGCCCAGGCAATATCGGTGCCCAGTACCAGCATGAGCAGACCACCGGGCAACACTGCAGGCACTCGCACGATCATTCCTCGATCATCGATTGAGCGATGGCATTGCGGGCCGGCTGCATCAGGTATTGCAACAGCGTGCGTTGCCCCGTGATGATCAACACATCCGCGGGCATCCCCGGCAGTAATTTGCGTTCACCCAAGGTGCGCACACCGGCTTCGGTGACCCGGACCCGGGCCAGGTAATAGGCAGTCCCGGTCTTTTCGTTGATCAGCCGGTCCGCCGAGACACTGCTGACTTCGCCTTCGATCACCGGCGTGGTCGCACTATTGAACGCGCCAAAACGGATATCGGCACGCTTGCCGATGGCGATGCGATCGATATCGACCGGCGCCACCTGGGCCTCTATGACCAGTTCTGAAACCGAGGGAACAATGTCCAGCAGCGGTGTCGCCGGGCGCACGACGCCCCCAATCGTATGCACCGTCATACCAATCACCATACCGGCATCGGGTGCGCGGATGACGATGTGGTTGAGCCGGTCCTCCAAGGAGGAAGCTTTCTCTTGCAGGTCATAAATTTTGGTCTGAACCTCGGCCAATTGTTTGACGACGTCGGCATTAAAGTCTTTATCGATTTGTAGCATCTGCAACTGTGTTTCATTGATCTGCAGGCGAGTCTTGGTAATGGTGGAACGGTGGTCGACCATTTCGGTCCTGAGCATTTCCAGCTTGCGCTGTTGCTCAAGCAGACGTTGTTTGTCAACGAACCCTTGCGACAGCAGGTCGGTCAACTCAACTATTTCCCCACTGTAGGATTTATCCAGATGGCCCTTGGCACCGATCATCGCCCCCATCCCCTTGATCTGTTGATTCAACTGACCCATGCGCTCTTGCAGCACCGATATCTGGCCCAACCGTGATCCCCGTCGCGCGTTGAATACCTGGGTTTCGCCCTGGCGCGCTTCAGCACCTCGCAGACTATCGGGACCGGTCATCCTGCCAAAGTCAATCACCGACAGATTGTCCCGCTCAGCCCGAAGCCTTGCCTCCATGGCTCTAGCGGCAGCGAGCTGACTTCGGGTCATCTCGTATTCGAATCGCAACTGGGCATCATCGAGAATAATCACCGGGTCATCACGCTTGACGATGTCACCGTCATGGGCCAACACCTCTTTGACGATGCCACCTTCGAGGTGTTGTACCGTTTTTCGGTACGCCTGCACGGTGACCACGCCAGGCGCGTAAGCCGCGCCATCGAGCGGCGCGATTGCCGCCCAGGTACCAAACACGCCGAAAGTCGCCAATACAATGCCAAAACCCAGGCGACGTATTTTTCGATCGGATACCGCCAGGTCGGCGAAACTATCTATTTGACGACTGAGAATCGTATGGTCCATCGACATCGCCCTTGCTGGTAGCGACCGAAGCCATGCTGGTGCCTGCTTGCATGGCGTGCTTTTGTACCTGCTGTTGCTGCGCGTTGAGTTCGGCCAGCACTTGCTCGCGTGGCCCAAAGAGGCTGATAACCCCACCATTCACCACCATGAGCCGATCAAGTTGGGACACGATGTTGGTTCGATGGGTAATTACAAAAAGGGTTGCACCTGTCAGCTTGAGCTGCTGAATGGCCATCGCCAGGGCGCGATCACCGACTTCATCGAGATTGGAATTGGGCTCGTCGAGAATAATCAGCCGCGGGTTGCCATACAGGGCGCGGGCCAGGCCAATGCGTTGGCGCTGCCCTCCCGACAGCATGACGCCATCGCTGCCAATGACGGTGTCATAGCCATCGGGTAACAGCAGAATCATTTCGTGAACGCCAGCCATCCTGGCCGCCAGAACGACTTTCTCGGAGTCGACCTCGGCGAAGCGGGCAATGTTCTCGCTGATGCTGCCTTCGAACAATTCAATGTCCTGGGGCAAGTAACCTATATACGGCCCAAGCTCATGTTTGTCCCACGCGCTGATGTCCGCACCATCGAGCCGGACCACGCCATGCTGCGGTGCCCATACCCCCATCAGTGCCCTGGCCAGAGTGGACTTGCCCGCGGCACTTGGACCGATGATTCCGACAACGCAGCCGGCAGGTACGCTGAAACTTATGTTTTTGATGATCGGGGTGTTCGAGCCAGGTGCCGTAACTACTAAATTCTCCACCTGCACTTGCCCCTTAGGCGCAGGCAATGACATACGTTCGGGCTGAGCCTGTTGTTTGTCGAGGATGTCCTTGAGACGGCGGTACTGCGAGCGGGCCGCAATAAAGCCCCTCCAGCTGCCGATGATCAGATCGATGGGGGCCAATGCGCGCCCTAGCAGCACCGACCCGGCAAACACCAGGCCTGCCCCCACCTGATGGTCCACGGCCAGGTATGCCCCCAGACCGAGGATCAGTGATTGCACCAGGATCCGGAAGGTCCTGGAAAGCGTGCTGATGATGGCACCTCTATCGCTCGCCTGGGCCTGCAGCAACAGGACATTTCTTTGGCGACGCCCCCAACGGTCCATCAGGGTTTCAAGCATGCCCATGGACTCGATGACTTCAGCGTTGCGCAGATTTTTCGTGGTGTAGAGCGTCGCGCCAATATGCTCCTTGTTAGCCTGAGCAAGTGTCGGCCCCGTCAGCCTTTCATTGATAAACGCGAACAATAACAACAACAGCGCACTGCCCGTCGCCACCCAGCCAAACCAGGGGTGAAACATGAACATCACAGCGATATAGATAGGCAACCAGGGCGCATCGAAAAAGGCGAACAATCCATTACCGGAGAGAAACTGCCTCAAGCCCGTCAAGTCGTTGAGCGACTGGGCCGAGGCATCCATGCCGCCACTGTCCAGCGCCCGTTTGAAACTGGCCTTATAGACCTGGCGACTCAGCAACACATCCAGCCGGGTACTGACCCGAACCATGATGCGCGAACGAACCCATTCCAGGGAGCCGAGCGTGACCACCAGCCCGGTCATGATCAGCGTCAGCATTGCCAGGGTCGTCATACTTCCGCTAGTGATCACTCGCCCATACACCTGAAGCATATAGAAGGTAGGAACGAGCATTAGCGCGTTGATGAAAAAGCTGAAAAAGCCAACAGAAATAAGGCTGTCTCTACAGGCTTTCAAAGCATTTTTCAGACTGTTTTCAGGTTCGTTTCGCATTGAAGCTCCTGCACGAGAAGCCATCTTTTGTGGAGCTTAGATCACGCCGAACGACTGTGTGCAGCAATTGGCCGGATCGCCTCGGGCAATGAGCATTACCTCTACAACCCGGCGGTGAAACGCACGCAAGGTACCAGCGACTTCGTAGTCAAGATGCTTTAGGACGCGTGCTGTCGCCGCCAAAGCGGGCTGGCGAGATGTATCTGGTGCATGGTTACCTGGCCAGCGCCGCGTTCATCGTGCGCCCTCCTTCGCTTATGACAATCCGATTGTTGGAACCGACAGCTTGTACTTCGTCGACCAGGCGTGTGGGTGGTGGAGGCTCAGGTGAGGGCGGCCAAGTGCCACTCCTTTGCCAAGCGCTGTCACCGCTTAACGTGCACATTAGGTCCGACAGGCCCAAACGATTTAGCCAATCTGTTGCGTCGACCGGTTGAATCCACAGTCGATTGCTGCCCTTCGCCACAGACGGCAATCGGCAATCGGCCCAGAAACGGACATCGAGATAGCAAACTTCAAAGGGGCCGAACACTGAGACCGTTGGCTATCTAAGTAGCGGCCCCCTAGAACTTTTCCCTATTTATCTGTCTATGTGGATAGGCACATCCGGTCGATAAGCGCGAACCCGCAGGCTTCCCGCAGCCAGATGGCCACACGTCCGATTGTCAATCAGAGGTTGTCTTCGCTCATGAAATTCCATGACCCACGGATGCTGCTCATCGGCCTGTTCGCGTTCGCGGCAGTGGGCTCGGCATCAGCAACACAGATGAAGACCTCAACCCCTGATTTCGCAACTGAAGTCACAGCCGTTCAGGCTCCTGTCCAGGCCGCCGGCAACCCTTGGCCGACCTTGGCCAGTATAGCCGGCAAGCAGCCAGGGCCGTTGCTTGCCCATGACGACCGATACTGGCATGACGACCGTTGGCACGATCGTAGAGACGATTGGCGCCGAGACGACTGGCGTAGAGATCAGTGGCGTAGAGAGCAAGCCCGCCGAGAAGCTGAACGTCGTGATTGGGAGCGCCACCACGATCGGGGCATGCGGCACCGCTACGAGGACGATCGCCGCTACTATCGTCGCTAGTGCGAAGCCACGGGATTATCCGCCTGCAACACCTGCGACTTAACCGGCCCGAAGGACACTCAGAAACTCAACCGCGTACCAGGTAGGCTCCTGACGGAACTCGATGTCGCAGCTTCTTGCACTTGCCGGGTGCGGGCTGATGCCCGGGCGGGCGATCAGGAAACCAGATTCGGCATTTACCCGGTGGCGGCCAATGGCCGCGGGGGATCTCAACCTCATCGTACGCGGGCTCTGGCTCGACGAAAGCCACTGGCAATTCTCCTTCAGGCAGTGGCCTGCCAGCCGTCGGCGAATCCGATACGGTCTCTGCGTTTGCGCTAACGAAGGTGCCAGCGTTGGATTGTTCAGCAGCGGCCATTTCTGCTTCGCGGCGCCTTTTGGCCTCTTCTTCGAGCCCCTTCTGTACTGCGACCAGGTCCTCTTTGGCGTTGGGTGAGGTATTCGAAGCCTTGGCCTGCTGCGCCGCCTGGATCAATTGGAAGTTGCGGTTGCGTAACTCGACGTTAGGACCAACCCGCATGTTCGAGCGCGCCGCCAACGTTTCAGCCTGCTGGTACTCCCCCTGCTGAAGACGCAACACACCAAGGTAATGCAGCGTCGCGGGATTGTTCGGCTGGATATGCAGGGCACGCTCCAGAGTGGCAGCGGCTTGGTCCAACTGACCATTTTCATACTGCCGCGAGGCAGTTTCGATTAGCGTGGTTGATGCGCTGTTACTTTGCGAGGGCGCTCTTCGCTCGGCAGCAACCGAGCAAAGCGACGCGACGGCGCAGAACGCCAGGAGGAGACCCGGCAGAAAATTCTTGGTTGGCATCAGGGGGCGAACTCGGATGATCTCGGACGGCACTGCCGTAAAACAGGCCACCAGCGCTGCTCGGCATCGCCGATACAGGGCCCCTGTTGACCTGGTCAGTACCCTGAAGTTCCCGCTGCAACGACCACCCCACCCTGTCGATTCACGACTCGCCGTCAACAAGTCTCACTCTGTGGCAGTCAGACGGTCCAAGTTTTTGACCGCTTGATGAGCGAACATCAATCGGCATCAGGGGCTGACCGGACTCGTTGTCTATCAGCACAGAACGCGTCTCCTGCGGCTCGAACAGAAAACGTTCGCCCCACTGCCGCATGCTGACCACAACCGGAAAGATCTCCCGTCCTTTGTCCGTAAGGACGTACTCCTTGTAGGCGCTTCCATCTGACGCCGGTCGAACGTCGAATACCCCGACTTCGACCAACGATTTCAGTCGCGATGCCAGAATATTTTTGGCCACGCCCAAGCTCTTTTGAAATTCACTAAACCGGCGAATGTCATCAAAAGCGTCGCGGATGATCATGAGCGACCAGCGATCCCCAATTGCCTCCAGTGTCCTTGCTACCGGGCATTCGCTGCGTTGCGGTGAAGCGTCTTCGATCATCTTATTTGACCTTCCGGAATGTGGATTTGCCAAGTCTGTCCACCAGCTCGGTGCAATGTGGTTGCAATTTGAAACCTGATACAGCAACAATTGAATCTAGTCCTTAATTGAAACCAGTTTAACGCCAGGGAGGTGTACATGACAGCAGATGCCGACTCAGCCACCAAACGGTTCTCCAGGCAGCCTTCAGGATTGCTGCATTCGGATACCGGAGAAAACAGCAGGACCGACCGGTCTCCGGGGCTTTCCCCGTCGCTCACGTTATTGTTTTCTGTCACCTGCGCACTTGCAGTAGCCAACGTTTACTTCGCGCAACCGTTACTCGATTCAATGGCTCAGAGCTTGGGTGTGGCCTCATCAATGATCGGAGTTGTCGTGACTGCTACTCAGGTTGGTTACGCGTTGGGGTTGCTGTTCATCGTTCCACTGGGCGATTTGGTAAACCGTAAACGGCTGATTTTGACTCAAGTGATGCTGTCTGCGGTTGCACTCGCGGCGGTCGGCGCAGCACAGCAATGGCTGGCCCTGTTGGGTGCCATGATCGTGATGGGCTTACTGGCAGTGGTTGTTCAAGTACTTGTGGCATACGCCGCCGTGTTGGCAACGCCATCACAACGGGGGCAGGCAGTGGGAACCGTAACCAGCGGAATTGTCCTGGGCATTCTTCTGGCGCGGTTTACCTCTGGCCTGATTGCGGACATCGCGGGCTGGCGCGCCGTTTACTTCGTGTCCTCAGGACTTATGCTGACCATCGCGGCGGTGCTGTGGAAAGTGGTTCCTGTCACGGCGCCGCCACGGCACCAAGACTCCTACCTGTCGCTCATAAAGTCGCTCTTCAAACTGTTCATCACCGAACGCACTTTACGCGCCAGGGGCCTTCTGGCCTTACTGATCTTTGCCGATTTTTCCGTGCTGTGGACATCCATGGTGCTGCCGTTGAGCGCCCCGCCGCTGTCGCTTTCACACACGGCTATCGGCATGTTTGGATTGGCCGGCGTCGCCGGCGCCCTTGCTGCCAGAAGAGCCGGTCGCTGGGCCGATCAAGGTTTGGGACAACGAGTTACCGGCATTTCGCTGGGGCTCCTGACGCTTTCCTGGCTGCCCATCACTTTTGCCGAAACGTCACTGATAGCGCTGGTCTGCGGTGTAGTACTGCTCGACTTTGCGGTGCAAGCAGTACACGTCACCAACCAGAGCCTCATTTTTGCCGCACGACCCGACGCCCAAAGTCGCATGGTCGGCGCATACATGTGCTTCTACTCGGTCGGTAGCGCGCTGGGAGCCGCAGCCGCGACCCAGGTTTACGCGCTTTGGGGCTGGATAGCAGTAAGCCTGCTGGGCGCCTTGATCAGCGCTACTGCCTTGGTTCTGTGGTTTCTCACGTTTCATTTTTCAACGACCCATCAAGGAAGATCAGCATGAAAGCCAAACACCTCCTACTCGCCATCTCGATGACTGCCATATGGGGCGTGAATTTCTCGGTTATCAAACTGGGGCTCACCACCGTTGACCCATTCATTCTTGCCGGCATTCGCTTCACGCTATGCGCGCTCCCGGCGATCTTTTTCATTCCGAAACCTGATGTGCAGTGGCGCTACATCATTGGTTACGGCCTGGTCTTCGGTATCGGACTTTGGGGCGTCGTTAACCTTGGCATCAAGTCTGGTCTTTCCGCAGGCATCGCTTCGCTGGTGCTTCAGTTGAGCGCGTTTTTCACCATCCTGTTGGGCTCATGGATATTCAAGGAACACATTTCCCGCTTTCAGTACGCGGGCATGGGTCTCGCTCTGTGTGGTTTGTTGAGCATCGTCTCCATCGTTGATGGGACAGTAACGACGGCCGGGCTGATCCTGGTGCTGCTGGGAGCGGTCGCCTGGAGTGCGGCCAACGTGATCAACAAAAAAGCCAGGACCACGCAGGTCTTCGCTTTCCTGGTGTGGTCGAGCGCGTTTTCACCCATCCCACTTTTCGCGCTTGATTACGCTGTTAACGGCTCGACGGGGTACAGCGCATTGGTGAATCAACTCGACTACCGCGCCGTCCTGTCGATCCTGTTCCAGGTATACCCCAATACACTGTTCGGCTACTGGGTGTGGAACTCACTTCTGAAACGATATCCCGTGTCTACCGTTGCGCCATTGTCGTTGTTGGTGCCGGTATTCGGTCTGCTCGGTTCAGTCATGATTTTCAATGAGACCCTGTCACTTAACAAAATCGTTGCAGTCGTTTTCATCGTGTCGGGTCTTGGCGTCGGTTTATATGGACAGCGCGTCCTCAGTGCGTTGCTCAAGCGATCTGACCGATGCCCATCGTGATGTAACAGCACGAGCTGGAGACCTTCTGAACACTGCTGAAGCCCGGGGTGGCTTTCGTGCTCAAGCTTGAGCAAGAAGACACCATAGATTCAGTCGATATGGATGACTGGCTAAGGGGTCGATGGTTGTCCTTCGCGACAAGCAACTATCGGCCAAGAGCGATCGTTGGTGACGGGGGCTACGAGCTCGGCTGTCGGTGCCGGGCATAGAGTATTGAACCACCCAGTCCCGACGTTCCTCTAGTTTGCAGTTCAAACGTATCCGGATACCCCTTGATCAACTCACTGAGCTTTTTATAACCATGGGTGCGAGGGTCGAACTCAGGTCTCAATTTGCTGATGTTGGTGCCCAGCGCACCCAAGTGAGCCCAGCCGTCCTCATCGGCAATGTCATCCAAGATCTTTGCGATAAAACTTACTGGTGCCTTGGGTAGCTTTTTTACTTCGGGCGTACTGGCGACTTTGACGACCTCGATTTCGGCGGGTGGCTCAGGTTCGGGTCGACCATGTCCATTGCTTGCAGCAACAAGCACTTCACCGCGCAGCAATTCGGTATAGATGAACTTGTCACAGGCCGACACGAACGGTCTCGGGGTTTTTTCTTCACCAAATCCGTAGACCGTCAAACCTTCTTCTCGTAACCGCGAAGCGAGGCGGGTGAAGTCACTGTCGCTCGAAACCAGGCAGAAACCGTCGAAGCGTCGGGTGTAAAGCAGGTCCATTGCGTCGATGATCAAGGCACTGTCTGTTGCGTTCTTACCTTTGGTGTATGCGAACTGTTGGATAGGCTGAATCGAATGGTCGAGTAGCACCTTTTTCCATCCACCCAACTGAGGGCCAGTCCAGTCGCCATAGATCCGCTTGACGTTGGCGACGCCGTACTTGGCGATTTCTTCGAATAAACCTTCGACAATTGCTGCGGGAGCATTGTCGGCGTCGATTAACACTGCCAAGTGTTTTTGCGTGGGAGTGGGTGCGTGGATGGCCATGGGTCGTCCTTGAGTTGAGGACTTCAACATACCGTTAAATCACGGATGAACAAAGGGATCACCGCTTCGCGCTAAAGAGCGTGTTTTGCCAACGGCTACGGGTTTGCGGTGATGTGCAAAGCGGAACCGATTAGCCAATGACTTTTAATCGACCGATAGCAGTCGATGGTCAGAGGCTGCGTAGGGTCCAGAGTGTGTAAAAACGTACGTCGAGGTGCATCACATCCAGCTAGCAAGCTGGGCCAACCGGCGGAACGCTCTGACGATACCTCGATGTAGTGTGTGTTGTGGGCTTCAAAACCGCTAAGAAACCGTTCGCGCGCGCGCACTGGATCAAATCGCCCAACACGCTCCAGACTTTCGCGCATAGCCTCAATTCGAATGGCTACAAGATTGTCCAAGTCGCGTTGTTGAGCCAGGACCAAAACGACTGGGGAATTTTGATTGGAGAGAAAATCGACAAGCTCAAAGCTCAGATGAAAGAGTTACGCGGTTTTACACACTCTGGGCCAATAGGAGACACCCGAAAAGCACCCTTGTGGCCAATAGCAAACTCTTGTGATTATCCTGCGACCCTTCGTCCAGACTTACTCGGGGGGTGCATCTCAAGTTCAGGATCGCTCGCAGTTTCATATGCGCGACGTCCCGCCTTAATATGAGTCAGCTGAAAGGGCGCATAAGGGGCCTTTGGCAAGAAACCTTTTAACCAAGATTTGGTTTGAGGATTTCCCACGCCTCGGTAGTAAAGCGGTAGCTCTTGTCTGCTTGAAAAACAATCACGCCTTCCTCAGCCAGTCTCTTCAGTACTTCACGCACACTGACAATCGTCAGATCAGCAGAACACGACTCTAAATAGGCACGCACCCCACACACACCGATTGCGCGTCCCTCCAGCGTGGCCAAGACCAGTGCGTTGATGACTTTAATACGGAAAAGACTCGTGCGCAGTCCATGGAAACGGAGCAGCTCACGGATATGACCGTTCGCACTGCGATCAGACACGAGGGTCAGTGGATGGGTCGTTGCCTGGAACGGACGACGTTTAACTACGGAGGACAGGTCGTGGTTTAACAACATGCAAATACTCCTGTTCAGGAATGCAGGTCAGGGCAGCAACGCTCAATAGTCGCTACCCCTTCCCGTCCTTCTCAAAAATCGACCGTGGCCGATAACTGCAAGGTGCGCGGATAACCAGGCGAAAACGCGCCGTAGGAGGCGACACCCGACCAGTACTCACGATCGAACACGTTCTGTACGGTGGCGCGGAACGTCGTCGGTCGACCTTCGATTTTGGTGGCATAACGCGCGCCGGCATCGAAGCGAGTCCAGGAATCCAGCTCTTGGGTGTTTGCTTGATTGACGTATTGGCTGTCGGTGTAAATTGCACCGCTGGTGAGGGTAAAGCCCTCAAGCCAAGGCGTGTCCCATTCCGCCCACAGGTTGGCTTGCACGTCTGGCACGCCTACCGGTTTGTTGCCGCGATTTGCGGCAGTGGCCGAATCGGTCAACTCGCCATCGAGCAGCGTCACGCCCCCCATCAAGCGCGTGCCCGGTGCCACTTCGCCGAACATGCTCAACTCGATACCGCGGTTACGCTGTTCGGCTTGCACCGAAAACACGTTGCCGGCGCCGATTTCGCCACTCGGTTTTTCGATCTGAAACAACGCCAGCGTGGTCATGAACGTGCCGTGTTCATACTTGACGCCGATTTCATGCTGCTTCGATTCGTAAGGTGCGAACGTCTCGCCGGCGTTGGCCGCCGAGCCCGGTGCGATATCGCCTTTGCTCAGGCCTTCGACGTAGTTGTAGTAGAGCGAAACGTCTTCCCAGGGCTTGACCACCACGCCAACCAGCGGGGTCGTGGCACTGTCGTTATATTTCGAGCTGACCGAGCCTGCCGCGTTGTAATTACGTGACTCGATGTCTTGTCGACGCACACCCAGGGTCAACTGAAAGCGGTCATCAAGCATGGACAGCGTGTCGGTCAACGCGACACCGGACAAATCCGATTCGGAAATGCGCAGCACCTTGGGCGAGTTGATAAATTGCTTGGGCACTTCCACCGGATGGTAGATGTTCGAACGCACTTCAGTGCCGTTGTTGATCCCTCGGGACAGCTCATCCTGGTACTGGGTCGCCATCAGCGTCGTCGTGTGGGTGACGGGACCGGTTGCGAACACTCCGCGGATCCCGACGTCGGCGGTAGAGCGGTCGACGTTGAATTTGTAATACCCGGGAATGTTGCTGGTATCGCCGGCCTCATTGATGATTCTCGGCACCTGGTCGGACATCCGCTTGACGTCTGACTTGCCGCCCCCCGCATGGGCAAACACGGTGACCGCATCACTCAGGTCATATTCGCCGCCCAGCAATGCCGACTGCTCTTTCGTATCTGACCAACCCCAGTCCTGCGACACATTGGTCCGGCCATTGGGTGCGGAGGGAATATCAATGCCAGGCGCGACAGTGAATGGCCTCGACGGTGCATCGAAGCTTTCTTTCTGGCTGATGTAATCAAGGTTCAAGCGCAGACGTTCGCCTCGATAATCCAGCGCGATGGCACCGATCCCCAGGTCTCGGTGCTGATCATCAACGGCAGTGTCACCGCCTTGCAGGTTGCCGTTGAAGCGCACGCCAAACTGGTTTTCTTCACCAAAGCGCCGGCTGACATCCAGATGACCACCGACTTGGGAGTCCGAGGCGTAACTGGTGGTAAGACGGGTCAGGTCTTCGTCCAGTGGACGTTTGGGCACGATATTGATCACACCACCGACGCCGCTGTTTGGCGAAATGCCGTACATCAGGGCGCCCGGTCCCTTCAGCACTTCGACACGCTCGGCATAGTCGGTGAATACCCGGTAGTTGGGCGCCACGCCATACACGCCATCGAACGCCAGTTCGCCCAGGTTGCCTTCACCGACCGGAAAGCCACGGATGAAAAACGAGTCTACGATGCCACCCGTCTGCCCGGTGGAGCGTACCGAAGGGTCACGTTCCAGCGCATCGGCCACAGTCACCGTTTGCAGGTCGGCCAATGTCTTGGCGGTGTAACTGGTCACGCTGAACGGAGTGTCCATCACGTCTTTGTTGCCCAGCATGCCCAGTCGGGCACCGCGCGCAACCTGGCCACCGGCGAAAGCTTCCGGCAATGCGGTCGGACCGCCGTAGCGGGCGTTGATGTCAGTGGTACCGAGGGTCAGCGTATTCGTGCTGTGTTCGGCCGGTGTCGCGGCCGGAATGTTCGAGGTCTTGTCAGCGGCAACGTCCTGTTGCTCGGGGGCGGCAGCCCAGGCGTTGGCGCTTCCTGCGACCAAGACAAAATTCAGCATGGCGGTACGAATGGCGAGTGTTAACACGCGCTCACCGCAAGGACGACTGACAACAGGCATGACGTGAGGATCCTTTTCAAACAGGGAAAATGGTAATCACTCCTATTGCCAGTCGATATGCGAAAAAGTATCACTCTCAGTAAATTTTTTTTGCTGCTGTGCTGCCAACGCTAGGCATACAGGCGTTCCAGCGGTATCGCGATCACCGGCAGCGCCGGGTCAAACGCGTGCCGGGTGGTCTTGTACGGAAAGATCTCACCCCGGGCAATTGTGGTGAAAATCCGCGCCACTTCGAACGCCTGCCCGGTCTGCCAATGCCGCACACACACCCGCGGATCGGTGTAATCGAGCTGGATGCAAGGCACCCTCTTCAATCCCAATTGCAATGCCGCGTTGAACCGGTGATTGCCGTCCATCACGATGCCCTGCGAGCGCTCGACGATAATCGGCTCCAGCCAATGCCCCGCTCGTACTATCGACTCGCGCAGCAACGTCACGTTGGCAGGGTCGACCTGCTCGGACTGCAGCACTTCACACAGCGGCCGCAATGCAATCTGATAACCGTGTTCCATGGTTGATCTCCTGATTCGCCGGGGCTTCAGCAAGCGTCTGCGTTGGCAATCGGCGCGTATTGGCGGGCCACATCGAGCAGACGCTGGGCGTGTTCGATCAGCGGCAGATCAACCATCTCGCCGTCCACTTGCACCGCATGACTGCCCGTGGCCACGGCCCTCATCACACGATCGGCCCACGCCAATTGTCGCGAATCCGGCAGGAAGGCGCGCTGAACCGTGACCAGTTGCGAGGGATGGATGCACAGCTTGGCGCCGAACCCCAACGAACGCGCGTAATGGGAGTCCTTGGCGACCACCGCCAAATCGCTGATCGCCGGCGTGACGCCGTCGATCGGCGACGGTAAATCCCCTGTGCGCGAAGCCAGCACGATGCGGTTTCGGGCGAAGAGAAACGCTTCGGGAATCTGGCTGCAGTTGATATCCAGGGAGAAATCCAGTGAGCCGAACGCCAGGCGTGCCATTCCTGGAACCGCGGCAATCGATTCCACCTGCTGCAAACCTTTGGCCGTCTCGATGATCGCGATGATTTTCAGTTCCGGTTGCCACTTCAGCAAACGTTCGACGACCTGGGCCATTGCCTCGGGGCATTCTGCCTTGGGCAGGAAAATTCCGTTGCAACGCTCGGGATAGCGCATGTCGCTTAACCAGGTCAGGTCTTGGCGAAAGAGCATGCTGCTGACGCTATTCAGGCGGATGTAACGCTCGCAGGAAACCCTCGGCGTGCTCTCCTGCCATGCCCAGATGGCTGCCCGGGCGGCGGCTTTGCTGTCCGGATGAACGGCATCCTCGAGGTCGAGAATGATGGCGTCAGGCCCCGCTTCGACGGCTTTGGAAAAACGTTCGGGGCGGTTGCCTGGCACGAACAGGTAGCTGATCGCGGGTGGAGTTTTGCTGCTGAGTCGATCGGATGTCATGGCGTTACTCCTTGGCGTGAATCGTTGTGAATCTGGAAAAAAATCAGGCCCTGTCAGCGGCGAAATTCCGCGCCTGCCTGTGGCTTCTCGTAACACCCTGTAACGCCTTATCCATCAAGGTATTACGGGGATTTTTTAAATAAGACGAGCGCGTACTTGAGCGTGTAAATACACGTTCATTCATTCGCCCTGCGCAGGTCGTTATTCAAAAATATTTGAAAACCTTACTTGATAATCGTTCCCGTTCGCAATATTGTTCACGCCGCCAAGAGGAACTATCCTCGCTTCAAAGCACGTCATCAGTAGCAATGGGCACTACTTGCCGGTAATGGCACATGAGTGTCATTTACTGGTCACTTACACAGGCTGGCTATCAACTGGTGGCCAATCAGAACATCCGCACAAACCTTATGGAATGGGGTTCTCATGCAATTGTTTTGTGAACCATTTATTACGATCCGCGCTATAAATCCATCTTCAGGTTTCGCGCGACATCCGCCTCCGACGCCTTTAAAAACTCGTAACTGACGAGCAAAAATACTGTTTCCGTCGATAACTGCTTGTTGTCGAATATCAATGGTCACGTTCTATTTCGAGCCAAAGGGTTAACGATGCCTGCCATTAATACGCAGCCTGTTGAACAGCGAATTGAAGTTCATCATCCCGAGATGCTAAAACCGCTTATCGACCTTGTTATTACCACATTAATCAACCATTTTCCGGGCACACTTTCAGATCTGGTCAAACAATATGGCTCACCGTTAAATCTGGTCTGGCCACATGCTTTCGAGTTGAATACCAAGGCGCTGCAAACGGTGTTGAAGCAGCACAATGTGCGTCACGCCATCTTCTACGGCGCCAAGGCCAACAAGTCCCAGTGCATGCTGAGCGCTGCGGCGAATTCGGGTATCGGTGTCGATGTTTCGAGCATTCATGAGCTGGAGGCAGCGCTGCGAGCCCGTACGCCAGCGGCAAAGATCTGCGCGACCGGCCCGGCCAAAACGGCCGTTTTTCATCAAGCGCTGATCAGCGCAGGCTCACTGATTTGTGTGGACTCGCTGGAGGAATTCGATCACCTGAAAGCAGTGATCGAATCCCTGCCACACCCCGCAAAAGCACGGGCTTTACTGCGTTACAGGCCTGCAAGCTGCCCCAAGAGCAGATTTGGAATGGGCTTTGAGAACTTGCTTGAATGCCTTCAACGGCTGGCCAGGCAACCTGATAATTTTCACTTCGAGGGTTTCCATTTCCACTTGGGCGGTTACGGATTCGAATCCCGTGCGCAAGCCTTCCGCGAGGTCACCGGGTTTGTCGAGGCAGCCCGTGAAATGGGCTTGAATCCGCAGATGATCGACATCGGCGGAGGCCTACCGATTCGTTACGTCGAGCCTCAGGCCTATAGTCGATTTTTACAGAACGAGAATAAACCTGAGCATTATTACAACCATGTAGTGCCCGACTCTTATTATCCCTATGGCAGTGAGCTGACAGCGCCTCAATGGTTGACATTATTCCTCCAGGCCGACCACTCGCCCGGACTGTCTATTGCTAACTATTTGAACATGCAAAAAATAACGCTGGGACTGGAGCCCGGCCGAAGCCTGGTGGATCAGGCGGCTATTTCATTGTTTCGCGTCACACGTACAAAAAAACTGGCCGACAACAAAATCGTCATTTTTGTTGAAGGCAGTAGTTTCAGCGCCTGTGAAACCTGGTTCTCATCGGAGTACCTCGTTGATCCGATACTCATCAGCACAAACGAACTACCGCACACACCGACGCAAGCTTATATCGCTGGACATAGCTGTCTGGACGATGACGTCATTACCCATCGCCTGATCAACTTTGGCACCACCCCCCACGCAGGCGATTTGTTGATTTACGTTAATACTGCCGGTTATCAGATGGACTTGCTGGAAAACGAGTTTCATCGCCATCCCCTGCCCCGGCGCTTGATGGCGACCTGTTGTACGGAAGGTAACTATGCATTTTCACCTGACTACTAAAGGGAATAATTGAAATGATATTGAATAAAGTTTCTGATCTTATTGGCAATACGCCAATGTTGGGTATTGATGTTCCGGATACCGACGCCAGGCTGTTACTCAAGATTGAAAAGAACAACCCCGGCGGCAGCATCAAAGACCGCATGGCACGGAACATGGTGCTGGCGGCACTCAAGTCCGGGCGCCTGAAACCCGGCGGCGTCATCGTCGAGTCGTCGTCCGGCAACACCGGCATTGGCCTGGCCATGGCCGCCGTCGAATTCGGCCTGCAGTTTATCGCCGTGGTCGATCATCACGCGGCTCAGGACAAGATCGCAGTGATGAAGGCGCTGGGCGCCGACATTCGATTCGTTAAAGGCACCTATCGCGAAGACGAAGTGGCGGTGGTCGAGCGCCAACGGCTGGCGGCTGAACTCGCGACCGACATTCCCGGTGCCGTGTTCATGAATCAATCCGACAACGCCGCCAATGCGGGTGGTTACAGTGATTTCGTCCGCGAAACGATTGCTCAGGTGCAAGGCTCTATCGGTGCCTACGTCGGTTGCGTCGGTACTGGTGGTTCGATGACCGGTATCGCCCGTGGTTTGAAACTGCACAATCCCGACACCGTGACCGTTGCGGTAGAACCGGCCGGCTCCATTGTCTTCGGCCATCCCGGCTATCCCTACTATCAGTCGGGCACTGGCACTCCGGCCGGTGACACGGTCGGCCTGGTGCTCGACTACAGCTGCATCGATCTGGGCGTGCAGGTCACCGATTCCCAAGCCTTCGAAACCGCCCGCTACATCGCCCGAAACCTGGCGCTGTTGGTGGGTGGCTCGACCGGCGGTGCAATTTTCAAGGCACTGGAGCTGATCCACAAAGGCGTGCTGACCGGCAATGTGGTCGTGCCGATCGCCGATGGCGGCGAAAAGTACCTGCACACCGTGTTCGACGATAAATGGCTGCAAGAACGTGATTTGCTGGATCCGAACGTCTCACCGCAACTGGATGCCTGGCTGGGCAAGACCCAATGGCTGGACTCCGTTTCCACGCCGCTGCAATTAAGCGTCGCATGACCCACCCATCACACAGGAACGCCTCTCGATGAATCTGTTGAAAGTCGCCATCTGTGGTGGCGGCAGGACCGGCCATCTCAACGCCATCCTGTTCAAGCAGCTGCCCAATGTTCAGGTTTCGATGCTTACCAGCAATCTGGAGATCATCGAACAGCACGCTCGTCACACGCCGATGCAGGCCTTGTTGCCGGATGGCTCGACACTGGACGCCCGGCTGGATCGGGTAACCACCGATGCCAGGACTGCCGTTGAGGATGCCGACATCGTCATCATCACCGTGCCCGCCCATGCCCGGCCGCAAACCTTGCAGGCCATCGCACCGCATTTGAGTTCGAGCAAACCGGTGTACGTCGGCGCGATTCCGGGTTTTTGCGGTTTTGACTGGCTGGCCGAGGCCGCGCTGGCCGATCGCCCAAACCTGGTGATCTGGGGGATGAAGGACGTCCCGCACACCGCATTCGAGCTTACCCCCGGGCGCTCGATCAAAATGGGCGGTGGTAAAAGCCGGTTGTATGTGGCGACGCATGCTCGGGAGTCGCAAGAGTCCCGTCAACGGCTGCAGGAAATGCTCACCGCGTTGTACGGCCCTTGCGTGACGATGCTCGACAATTACCTGGAAATAACCCTGACGCCGGGCAACCCGATCATGCACAGCTCGGTGATCTACGGGCTGATCGGTCCCTTTGGCCAATGGCATCGCAAAATCTTCCCGCAACGCATGTGCTGGTGGACCGAGTGCCCGGAACTGGGGGCCTACTTCCTGGAACGCATGGATCAGGAAAGCCAGGATCTGTGCGCCGTCATCAGCCAGCGCATGGGCATCGACCTGTCATCGGTCAAATCCTTGAAACAAGAAATTGTCGAGGCCTACGGCGAACAGATCCGCGACCAGAGCAGCATGCTTTCGATTCTGCGCACCAATCAGGCCTACAACGACATCCTTGCCCCCATGGTGCCAGCCGACGGCAACCGCGCCGGCTACGTGATCGAACGCGAGAGTCGTGCCTTCAACGAAGACGTTGCCTACGGCCTGGTGCTGCTGGTGGAAATAGCCAAACGCTTTGAACTGAAGGTGCCCTACATCGAGGAAGTCTTGCAGTGGAGCGTTGCCTACATGCAAGGCCTGCGCGATTCGGCGCTCGACTACTTCCCAAGCCACTGGCCACGCACGGCATGAGCCGTGGGCTTGATCTCTTTCTTTAATTTTCGACGAGCAGACAGCTGATATGGATGACTTCAAGACACTGATCGCCTACTCCCGCAAAAACGCCATGCGACGCTTGATTCGTTGCCTTTTTGCGGAAAACATCCTCGATCGTTCGGCCCTGAGCTTTGCCGCTGAAGGGAACCAGGCCACCTACCCGCTGAAGGATGCCCGCGCCCACCTGTTTTTCTCCGACATCGCCAAGGGCCCGGCCGATACCGTGGTCAATGACGGTGATGTGGTGCTGTTGACAGACGAAGGCGTACGCCAGGTGATCACCAGCCATCAGGATATGTTGGATGTGTTGCGTGACAGCTTCGACTTCAAGCCGACCGACGAAGGCGTGGCCGGGCTCAAGGCCGACATGGAAAACAGCCTGACCAACGACGCCCACGCCCGTCAGCATCGCCAGCAATGGAACGAGCGACTGGAGCAGGCTGCCAGGGATCAGGGTCTCAACAGCTTCACCGACTACCTGCGCCAGCATGCCAATACCAAAGACGCCGCCATCCTGCTGGACCAGTGGGGTTCACTGGAAGGCCATCCGTATTACCCGACGTGGAAGTCCCGTCCGGGCCTGACCAATGCCGAAGTCGAGCAACTGTCACCCGAGTTCAACGCTCAGGTACCGCTGCGCATCGCATCCTTGCGTACCGAGCATTCGAAAAGCGAAAGCATGCCGCACGTGACTGGTTACCACGACTGGTTCGCCAGCAACTTCCCGGCGCAATGGGAACAATGGAAAGCCTCACTCAACAGCAAAGGGCTGGATGAAACCCAGTGGCTGCCACTGCCGATTCACACCTGGCATTTGCAGGCCTATGTGCTCAAGACGTTTGCTGCGGAAATCGAAGAAGGCATCCTGATCACCGACGGCCCGGACATCCAAACCCTGCCGACCATGTCCTACCGCACGATGATGCCGGTGCTGGACAATTGCGCACCGCTGATCAAATTGCCGATCGCCGTGTGGATGACCAGCGAACTGCGCAGCCTGCAAGCCAAGTCGATTCACATGGGGCCTCGCATCAGCGCAGTGATCACCAGGATTCTGGAGGCCGAAAATGGCTTCGAACAACGCCTGGAAATCTTCCCGGAAGAAATCGGCGTGCGTTATAAAAACGCGATCACCCAGGACGATAATCCCGGGCGCCATCTCTCAGTGGTCTATCGCGCCAGTCAGCAAGCGTTCGAACGCAGCGACAATTGTCTGCCGATTACCGTGGCATCACTGTTCACTCGGTTGCCCGGCAGTGGCCGGCCGTTGTTTACCGATCTGATCGAGCGTGATGGCGCAAGGGCCAATGCTGATCAGGTGGAAAGCTGGTTCCGCGAGTACGCCAAAGTGGTCACCCACCCAGTGGTAGCGATCTATCTGATGTATGGCATCGGGCTCGAAGCGCATCAGCAAAACACCATGGTGCTGTTCTCCCCCGATGGCAAAGCACGTAGTCTGCTGATCCGCGATTTCGGCGATGGCAGGACTTACGCTCCGCTACTGGAAGCACGTGGCTACACCCTGCAGCCGCATGTGCAGCCGGGTATTTTGCCGACGGTATTCTCAGGCGATATCGAACCGGTGCGCATGTTCGTGCTGGACGCTGCGTTCCTGACGCATCTGCATGAAATGGCCCTGTGGTTGACCAAGGAATACGGATTGAACAACACGAGGTTGTGGGAGGTACTGCGCGAGGAAACCGATCTTGCATTCGCGGCCGTACGCGACCGTGTCTCGCCAGATCTGTGGGAAGTCGAACGTCAGGCGTTTGTGGAAGATCCATGGCCCACCCGATCGTTGTTGCGCATGCACTTGATGCAGTACTCCAACTATCGTTTGCAACACACCCTGACCAACCCGCTCGCTAGCGTTTAACCACTGAGGCTGACTCATGTCCCATGCAGGTGCCATCCAGGGTTCTAAAGTAAGAATCCTGATTTATCTTCTATTTGCGATCCAGCTTGTGTCCATGGGCGCGATGGAAATGAGTGGGCCCTTCTGGCCCGTCCACCTGCGTGGGCTGACCTCCTCGGAGTCGGTTTTCAGCTTCGCCAGCATCGCCGTGTACGTCGGGCCGATGCTGGGCATTATTCTGACCAGTGCATTCTGGGGTCGTATCGGTGATCGCTACGGCCACAAGTTGATGATGATCCGCGCCCTCGCCGGTTTATCGTTGACGCAGCTTGGGCTGGCACTCTTCAGCGACATCTGGGTCATTCTGATCCTGCGTTTTCTGCAAGGCGCTTTCGCCGGTTACATCGCGCCGGCACAAGCTTATGGCGTCAGCATTGAAGCCCCTTCGCGGCGCGCACGGCTGTTTGCCATCCTGCAGATTTCCACCAACGTCGGCTCGTTGCTCGGCGCTGTCGTAGGCGGACTGATCCTCGACTACGCGACGTTCTTCTGGATCAACATCATTGCCTCGGCACTGTGCGCTGTATGCACCGTGGTGGCGGCCGTTACCTTGCCCGATGTACCGCCGGTGAAGAAAACACCGGTCGCGGACAAAGCGACACCGGCCAGTCACTCGGGCAGCCTCTGGCAAGGTTCACCGTTATTGTCGTTACTGGGCGTGATGGGCATTCTGCTGCTGGCGCGAATGCTGCCGCAGACCTCCTTCTCGCTCTACGTCAGCTCGGTGTTCGAGGTCAGTAACTCGGTGGTCGGCCTGTGCTACGGCTTGTTGGCGCTGGGTTTCATTCTTTCCGCAACGGCCTGGTCGCGTTATTTCGAACACCGCACTCAGCAGGAAACCTTGCACCTCATTACCTACGTCGTCATCGGCTGCATCGCCCTGACCGCGGTAGCAGGTGTCACGCACAACCCCGTGGTGTTTGTCATCGCCTACTTCATCTGGGGTGTGCTGCTGGGGGCCACCACGCCAGTTCTCATGGCGCTGATCTCGAAAACCGCCGATAGCTCACAACAGGGTCACGTGCTGGGGATTGCCCAGGGCACCGCACAATTCGCTTCGATTGCGGGGATCTCGGCCGGTGGTTTGCTCAGCCAGGTCTATGGCTTGCAATACACCTACCTGTTTGTTTGCCTGGCCTACGGGGTGGCACTGATCCCGATTGTCGCGCTGCGTTACTGGCCTGCGCAGATGCAACCGAGTCATGCCCCGCCCGGGGATTGATCAAGGAGTCTGGCTTTGAACATTGAACAACTGCGCGCCGATACGCCCGGTGTCGCACACCTGATCCACTTCAACAATGCCGGCGCGGCACTGATGCCCGAGCCGGTGATCGAGGTCATGACCCGCCACATTCAGCTAGAGGCGAGCCTCGGCGGTTATGAAGCGGCCGGGCAACAGTCGGCCGAACTGGACAATGTCTATGGCGCCATCGGCCGCCTGATCAACGCACGGTCTGACGAAATCGCGGTGATCGAAAACGCGACCCGCGCCTGGGACATGGCGTTCTATTCGTTGCCCTTGCAACCCGGGGATGTGGTACTCACCTCAACCACCGAGTACGCCGGCAACTACATTCCCTACCTGCAGTTGAAAAAGCATCGCGGCATTGAAATCCGCATCATCCCCAATGATGAGCAAGGCCAGGTGTCGCTGCCGGGCCTGAAAGACATGCTCGACGATGATCGCGTCGCATTGATCTCCCTGCCCGTGATCGCCACCAATGGCGGACCGGTACAACCCATCGAGCAGATCGGCGCCCTCGCTCGGGCCGCCGGCGTGCTGTTTTTGCTGGATGCCTGCCAAGGTGTCGGACAAATGCCGATCGACGTGCAAAAAATCGGCTGTCACATGCTCGCTGCCACCAGCCGAAAATATTTGCGTGGGCCGAGGGGAATGGGATTTTTGTACGTTGAAAGGTCTCTTTGCCAGAACCTGGAGCCGGCCTTTCTCGACCTGCATGCGGCGTCCTTGCTGACATCCGACACGTTCAACATTCGCGCCGACGCACGACGCTTCGAGAACTGGGAGTGCAACGTCGCCGCCAAACTGGGCCTCGGTGCAGCGGTGGAATACGCGCTGGCTCAGGGCATCGAACCGATGTGGCAACGGATTCAACAACTGGCCAGTCACTTGCGTCATCGACTGGCGGACATTCCGGGCATGACACCGCGGGATTTGGGGGCTATCAAATCGGGCATCGTGACATTCACCCACCAGAACAGCAGCGCCGCGCAGGTCCAGCAATGGCTGGCAGGCCAGGAAAAACGCATCAATGTCACCACCTCGACGTTCCGCTCGACCCTGCTTGATATGCAGCACAGAGACTTGGCGGAGGTCAGCCGCGCCTCACTCCATGCCTACAACACCGAGGCCGAAATCGACACGATGATCGAAGCACTGATCCGGCTGCCACGCGGCTGAGGGAGACCTAATCGCTGCTTGCGTCATAGCCGCTTTGTAATCTAGCATTGGGAATACTTCTCAATTGCATGAAAGTCTGCAGCCATGAGCGAAACCCTTTCCGCGAACAATGACGATCACCTGCGCGCGATCGAAGCCCTGTACAGCGGCCATCACGGCTGGCTGTATGCGACGCTGAGAAAAAAACTGGGGAACGCCATGGACGCGGCGGATCTGGCACAGGACACCTTCACCCGCATCCTCGCCTCCCGGGTCACTGTCATCGAACAACCTCGCGCGTACCTGAGCTGCGTGGCCAAGGGAATCCTGATCAACTGGTACCAGCGCAAGGCACTGGAACGTGCCTATCTGGATGCCCTCGCCCATGTGCCCGCTCCCGAAGTACCTTCGCCCGAATTGCGTTTCATGGTGCTGGAGACCCTGCACGAAATCGATGCAATGCTCGATTCCCTGCCGCCCTTGGTCAAACGTGCGTTCCTGCTCTCGCAGATCAGCGGCCTGAAATACGACGACATCGCCGAGCAACTGGGCGTGTCACTGATCACCGTCAAACGCTACATGAAGCAAGCCTTCGTGCAATGTCTGTTGTTGGTGGAGTAAATGCTTAGTCGCCGCCAAGAGCCGCATCCCGATCACCAAGCCCTTGAAGAAGCTGCAGACTGGCTGATGCGCTTGAGTGAGGGCGAACTCAGTGACACTGAACGTGCCGAATGGGAATGCTGGAAAGTCAGCACGCCCGAGCGGGGTCGTGCCTGGGGGCGCGCGCAGTTATTGCAGAGCAAATTCGGCGGCCTGCCACCGTCACTGGCGATGTCGGCACTGGATCGCCCAAGTAGCCCGCAACGTCGCGCAGCGATGGGCAAACTGGCGATGATTCTGGCGATCCTGCCGGCCGGTTGGGGCGGTTGGAAGCTGGCAGAATCCCAACAGTGGTCGGCCGACTATCGCACGGCTGTCGGTCAGCGACGCGAATTGACCCTGGCCGACGGCTCGTACATCACCCTGAACACCGATACGGCCATCGACGTACTGTTCGATGCCCACCAACGGCTCATCCACCTGCGCGAAGGCGAGATACTGGTGCAGACCGCTCCGGATATTTCCCCGCTGACGCGGCCTTTTCTGGTCAGCACCCGCCAGGGCCGGATGCAGGCACTGGGCACACGGTTCACCGTTCGAGAACTGCAGTCGCGCACTCACCTTGCTGTGCTGGAAGGCGCGGTGCAGGTCGAACTCGCCGACAATCGCCAGGGATCACCATTAATCATCAATGCCGGACAGCGCACCGACTTTTCGGCCGACTATTTTGGCCCGGTCACCGCCACCGATCGCTACATCGGCGCCTGGACCCAAGGCATGTTGATGGCCGACAAGATGCGCCTGGCCGACTTCGTCACCGAACTGACCCGCTATCGCCGTGGCTTCGTGCGCCTCGATCCGGCGATCGCCGATCTGCGCATTTCCGGTGCCTATCCGATCAGCGACACCCAGCGCACGTTGAACATGTTGGCACAGACCTATCCGATCCTCGTCAGCGGCCACTTGAATGGCTACTGGATCATGCTCTCTGCGGCCTGAGCCAAAAAAAGTGCACACAGGTGATACTTTTTTTGATCTCGACTGGCTACGGAGAAGAAGAATCTTTTCGTCCTGTTTATAGGCTCATCCATTCATGTTCGCTGCACGCCTCCTGCGCCCGGATCGTCAGTTCAGCCCAGTTTTTCGCAGTGCGGTGCTAAGCCTTGTCCTGATCGGTGCCATTTGCCCGTTTGCCTTAGCCGTCGTGCCTGCGCAACTGGATTCTGTCGCGGTCCGTGCCTATGACATTCCTTCCGGCCCCCTTGGTGCGACCCTGTCGAGCGTTGCCGTGGACGCCGGCATCGCGCTGTCGTTCCAGCCATCGCTGACCGAAGGCCTGATCAGTCCCGCACTGACCGGCAATTACTCCACCCAGGAGGCGGTCTCCCGCTTGCTGGAGGGCAGTGGCCTGGACATGGTGTTGCGCCGCGACGGCAGCTACACACTGGTGCAGCGCCGGGTGACGCTGGATGAAACGGCCATCATCGGCACCGACAAACGTGCCGACGCCCTGCCACCCGTGTATCCCGGCGGGCAGGTCGCCAACGGCGGGCGCCTGGGCATCCTGGGCAACACCGATGTGATGGACGCGCCCTTCAGCGTCAGCACCTACACCTCGACGCTGATCAAGGATCAGCAGGCCGTCACCGTCGGCGATGTGCTGGAACGCGATTCATCGGTGCGCTCCACGGGTCAGACGGGAGGCATCGTCGACTCGTTTTTCATCCGTGGTTTTCCGGTTGGAGAAGGTAACCTCGGTGAACTGGCGTTCGACGGCGTGTACGGCGTGGCGTCCAACTACCGGGTGTTCACCGAATACGCCGAGCGCATCGAGCTGGTCAAAGGTCCCGGCGCCCTGCTTTACGGCATGTCGCCCAACAACGCTGTCGGCGGCGTCATCAACGTGGTGCCCAAGCGCTCCCTCGATGAAGACCTGACTCGTTTCACCGCCAGTTATGCCATGGATTCGCAGATCGGTGGCCACCTCGATGTCAGCCGACGCTTTGGTGAGGAACGCCGGTTCGGCGTGCGCATCAACGGCAGCACTCAGCAGGGCAACACAGCGATCGACGATCAATCCCGTCACGTCAATATCGGCGCCATATCCCTCGACTATCAGGGTGAACGCCTGCGAACCACCCTTGACTGGCTCAACCAGAAAGAACGCTTCGACGCCGCCTCACGGCCGTTCCTGATCGCCCCGGGCGTGGACATTCCCTCCGCCGCCAATGGCCATACCAACGTGAGCCAGGCATGGGGCTGGTCCGAAACCCGTGACAAATCGGCCCTGCTCAGCGGCGAATACGACCTCAGCGACGCATTGACCGTGTTCGCCCACGCTGGCGGTGGAAAATCGGACGTCGCACGAATGTCCGACCAAACGCCGACCATCATCAACGCGGCCGGCGACACCTCATCGGTTCCCGGCTATTACAAATTCGAAGTCGAGCGTTACACCGTCGACGCCGGTGCACGCCTGCGCTTCGACACCGGGCCGATCAGTCACAGGGCAGCCCTGCAGGTCAGCCGTTATCGGGATGTACTGTCCCGGGGGATCATTTCCGGACCGCCCATCCTGTCGAATATCTATCACCCGGTGGATCGCCCGGAACCCGCCATCCCCAAGCCGGACACGCCCAAAGTGTCCGAGAGCGAACTGACCGGCGTGGCCCTCGCCGACACGCTGTCGGTGCTGGATGAGCGCATTCAGGTAACGCTCGGCCTGCGCAAACAGAACATCAACTCCGATAACTACAACGCGTCCGGCACGGTCACCACCTCTTACGACGACGGCAAAACCACGCCGCTGTTCGGTGTGGTGGTCAAACCCTGGGACCACGTTTCGTTCTATTACAACTATGTCGAAGGCCTTAGCAAAGGTGACATCGCGCCCTCCGCCGCGTCGAACGCCGGCGAGATCTTTGCCCCTTATGTCTCCCGGCAGCAGGAACTCGGGGTCAAGGTCGACTACGGCACCTTCACCTCGACACTTGCCCTGTTCCAAATCAAGAAACCCAGTGGCGAACTGGTATCCGGTGTTTTTTCGGTGCAGGGCGAACAGCGCAACCGCGGGCTGGAACTGAATGTGTTCGGCGAAGTCGCCCCAGGCACACGGCTGCTCGGTGGCGTGACCCTGCTCAATGCTGAACTGACCAAAACCGGGGTTGCCGCCAACCGTGGCAATAAACCGGTCGGCGTGCCGCAGGTGCAGGCCAACCTCTGGGCCGAATGGGATACCTCGTGGGTCGAAGGCCTGACGCTCACTGGTGGGGCGATTCATACCGGGAGCCAGTACGTGAACCAGGCCAACACCCAGCAACTGGATGACTGGACCCGCTTCGATGTCGGCGCACGTTACACCACCCGCATCGATGAACGACCGACCACGTTTCGCGCCACCGTGCAAAACGTGCTCGACCATGAGTACTGGTCGGGCGTTGCCTCCTACGGCGCGTTCTCCCAAGGTTCACCGCGCACCTTATTACTGTCGGCGACTGTCGATTTCTGAAACGTTCAGCCCGGCAGCGGTGTAAGCCGTTGACCGATCTGACTTTTGCAAAGGCTTTGACCATGGTGACTTTTGATCGACGCAGCCACGCTTTCGCTGCGCTGCTACTGGCGGGTCTGCTGAGCCTGGCAGTGTTTTTCCTTGCCCCGCGCAGCGTGCTTGCCGCTGAAGCGGATCCGGCGCTCACCGAGGTAACCGATCTGCTGGGGCGCAAGGTCAAGGTGCACTTGCCGCTCAGACGCGTCATTCTCGGTGAAGGCCGGCAGCTGTATCTGGTCGCCGCACTGGACACACAAAACCCCATCGAGCGCATTGTCGGCTGGCGCAAGGATCTGATCCAGTCGGACCCGGATACCTACGGCGCCTACCTGCGCAAATTCCCCGACATCGCCAGGATCCCAACCTTCGGCGGGTTTGAAGATGGCACCTTCGATATCGAGCAGGCCATATCGCAGCGCCCGGACGTGATCATTCTCAATATCGAGGCGCAACATGCCACCGAAGATGCGCGCTATATCGAGAAGCTCGACGCCTTGGGCATCCCGGTGGTTTACGTCGACTTTCGCAACAACCCGATCCAGAACACCGAGCCGACCATGCGCCTGTTCGGCCAACTGTTCGGCAAAGAGCAACGCGCCGAAGCCTTCATCGATTTTCGCAACCAGCAAATTCGCCGCGTCACCGACGTCATCGAGAAACAACACCCGCCCCGCCCCAGTGTGTTCATTGAGCGCATTGGAGGCTATACCGATGATTGCTGCCTGAGTTTCGGCAACGAGAACTTCGGACTGTTCGTCGATATGGCCGGCGGCAACAACATCGCCCGCCGCATCATTCCCACCACGTTCGGCCAGTTGAACCCCGAGCAAGTCATCGTCTCCAATCCGGCGCATGTCGTCGTCACGACCGCCAACTGGGAAGCCTTTGCACCCGGCGGCCATTGGGTCGGTGTCGGCCCGGGCGCGGACATGGCGCAAGCCAGGAAAAAACTCGCCTGGTACACCCAGCGCCCGGCCTACGCCGGTATCAAGGCTCAGGACGATCAAGCCTTTCACGCCATCTGGCATCAGTTCTACAACAGCCCCTACCAGTTCGTCGCCATCCAGCAATTGGCGAAATGGTTCCATCCGACACTGTTTGCCGATCTGGATCCGGACGCGTCATTTCGCGAATTGCATGAGCGCTTCCTGCCGGTGCCGTATGAGTCCGGTTACTTTGTCAGCTTGCGCCAGCCTGAGGTAAAACCATGAGTTCATTGACCGACGCCGTGGTCGTCCAGCGCGAAACCTATCGTCGCCTGGTGCTGCGTAAACGCCTGATTCTCCTCGGGCTGGTGATCTTGCTGTTGTGCAGCGTATTGCTCGACCTGGCTCTGGGGCCGGCGAGTTACAGCTTGCGCGAAGTGCTCGGCGCACTGTTCTCGCCAGACAGCGCTTCACCGCAAGTGCGCGTGGTGATGTGGGACATCCGCCTGCCGGTGGCCCTGATGGCCGTCGCCGTCGGCGCGGCGTTGTCGCTGGCTGGCGCCCAGATGCAGACGATCCTCAACAACCCGTTGGCCAGTCCGTTTACGTTGGGCATTTCCGCCGCCGCCAGTTTTGGTGCGGCGTTGGGGCTGGCGTTCGGTGTCGCGCTGTTCCCGCTGGCAGCGCAGTTCATGGTGCCGTTGAACGCGTTCATCATGGCCATGTTGTCGGCGCTGTTGATCCACTTTTTGAGCATGCGTCGCGGCGTCACCGCCGAAACCATCGTGCTGCTCGGCATTGCGCTGGTGTTCACGTTCAACGCGCTGTTGGCGCTGGTGCAGTTCTTCGCCACCGAGCAAGCCGTGGCCGCCGTGGTGTTCTGGACGATGGGAAGCCTGACCAAGGCCACCTGGCCGAAGCTCGGGGTGATCTGCCTGGTCATTCTGATCACCCTGCCGATCTTCGCCAAACGCGCCTGGGCCCTGACTGCCCTGCGACTGGGCGATGACAAGGCCGCCAGTTTCGGCATCAACGTGCGCAGCCTGCGATTTCAGACGCTGATCATGGTCAGCCTGCTCGCCTCGTTTCCGGTGGCCTTTGTCGGCACCATCGGATTCATCGGGCTGGTTGGCCCGCACATCGCCCGCATGCTGATTGGTGAAGACCAACGGTTCTTTTTGCCGGCCTCGTTGCTGACCGGCTCATTGATTCTGTCGGCGAGCTCTGTGGTCAGCAAAACCCTGATACCGGGCGCGATATTCCCCATCGGGGTCGTCACCTCGCTGATCGGCGTGCCGTTCTTCATATCCTTGATTCTCGGCGGGAAGAAAAATTCATGGTAACGCTTCAACTGGAGAATCTCGGTGCCCGCTACGGCCAGCGCGAGATCATTCGCGGTGTCACGACCGCGACTTTTTTCGGCGGTCAGGTAGTCGCGGTGGTCGGGCCCAATGCCGCAGGCAAGTCGACATTGTTCAAACGCATGGCCGGGCTGATCGATGGCCCCGGGCAGGTCATTCTGCAAGACTCAAAAAAAGGTGCACAGGGCATCAGCTATATGCCTCAGGGTTTGAATGCCAGTGCCCGGCTGACGGTCTACGAATCAGTGCTACTGGCGCGTAAACAACTGACACCGGGCTGGGTCGTACACGACGACGAATTGAAACTGGTCGACGAGATTCTCGCGGCGTTGGGCATCACGGGACTATCGTTCCGCAACCTCGGCGAATTGAGCGGAGGTCAGCAACAATTGGTCTCGATCGCACAAACGCTGGTGCGCGAGCCGGAAATCCTGCTGATGGACGAACCAACCAGCGCCCTCGATATGTATCGGCAGGTGCAGGTGCTGGACTTCATGCGCAAACTGGCCCGCAAACGCGAGGTCATTGTGTTCATCGCCATCCACGACCTGAACCAGGCACTGCGCTTTGCCGATCAGGTGTTAGTTATCGCGGACGGCACCACTCAAGGTAGCGGCCCAAGCAACGAGGTCATTACCAAACAAATGCTGCGCAACGTATACAAGGTTGAGGCGCGCATCGAGCAGTGCAGCCGCGGGCTGCATCACATACTCATCGACGATATCGTTTGATACTTTAGCCAGTTAAGGTCAGGTCTTAGGGTAGTAGTGCGATAGACGAAACTCGTATAGCGAAGCTTTTCAGCAGCTGATTTGTCTTCGTTATCCCCCAAACAATGGTTGAACGGAGCATCCATTCCACTTATCCCACTCCCTAAAGCTTCGCTTGCCGATTGCAGTTCTTTGCGACAGGCAGCAATCGACCCAAGCTGCCGTTGACCAAAGGCAGAAATCGACCATGAGGAGACACTTGCTGCCTGGCTTGATCAGAATCTCCATCGGCACCGGACCTTCTCATGCTGATTGTCTGCGCCAGGTGCCGGGTGATGTGCCGAACTGGCGTTTGAATGCGCGACTGAATGCAGCTTCGGATTCGTAGCCAACTGCAAAGCCGATTTGCGCCACATTACCGCGACCTTCGCGCAGGTGTTGAGCCGCCACGTGCATACGCCAGAGCGTCAGGTATTGCATCGGTGGCTGTCCGACCAATGCCGTGAATCGCTCCGCGAATACCGAACGCGACATGCCCACTTCAAGCGCCAGGGCTTCTGCCGTCCAGCCCTCGGTTGGACGAGCATGGAGCAGCGCCAGTGCGCGCCCGATCTGCGGATCCCGCAAACCCGCCAGCCACCCGCGCCGTTCAGCGGGGAGGTTCGCGACATACTGGCTGACGGCTTCGACGAACAGTAATTCGGATAGCTTGGCGATGACCGTTGTCGAGCCGACGCGCCCCGCCGCGATCTCACTGACCGCGAAACGGAATGAGCTTTCAATCCAGGCCCCCGAAGCCGTCGCGCGCACGTCTAACTTCAATAAGGCTGGCAGCGAAGAAAGCAACGGACTGAACGGTGTTTCAGAGCCGAGGAATCCGCACAATAACTGTGTGGCCTCGCCGCCCCCGCCGTACTTGATTCGTGAAATGCCGCCGACTTCCGGTGGCTGAATAACGTCGCGCGCCGACATGGGCGCAATGCTTAGATCACTGCCAAAAGTATGAATGTCGTTGCGAGGAAGCAGAATGAGTTCGCCTGCCCGTACGTCGAGGGTGGCGCCATCGTCGATTCGCAATTGCATGTGCCCCGCCGCGACAAAATGCGACGCAATGATATGCCGAGGTGCCGCCAGGAACGGTTTGCAATCGTCTGCAGAGATTCTTCCGCTGATGCACCAGGGCGCAGTGAACTCCGCCTCGAGGAAGACCCCTCCAGACAGCCGAATCACACGCAAGACATCAGATAGCGCATCCAACAATTGCCAGCCCTCCTTTCCGGAGTCCGGAGCATGTAATCAGGCGCACTGGTCATTCACCGCCTGAACTGCGAGGCCCAGATTAGCACCAACGCGGACACAGTGATCGAGGCGATCCCCAGATGCTTCACCACTGGTCATTGACTCCCGCGTTAACCGTAATTGGCCCATTCCAACTTGACCACGCAAGCCGGAGATCAACATGAACACCGCAGCGACCCTACCCAGCTCAGATTCAGGCAACGCCGCCCGTTATGCTCAAATCGTCAGATCATCGAAGAAAGCGGAATGGCAGATCGATCGCGATTTGCTACAGGACCGCAGCTTCGACTTCTCGCGCAAATTCTTGCCCGACGGACTATCGCGGATCGACCGCCTGACCTTTCTCGCCGCGGACGAGGCGCGCCTGCTCAGCCAGATTCAGGGCCGAACCTATGCGTATATCTTTGGCCTGGTCGAGCGCTTTATCAGTGCCAAAATGCTCGATCAAGGTCGGGCCCATGTCTTTGACGATCAGCTCGCACTCGAAGCGCTCGTGCGCTTTTCCAACGACGAGATCAAGCATCAGGAGCTGTTCCGGCGCATTGAGACGATGATGGGGTCGCAATTGCCAGCGGGATATCGTCAAGTTGCCGATCCAAACGATGTGGCGCGCGCGGTACTGGCGGCCAGCACCTGGTCGGTGTTGGCGCTGACCTGTCATATCGAGCTGTTTGTTCAGACGCATTACGTGCAAAGCATCGCCCCGCGCGAGGAGTTGTGCCCACTGTTCAAGGACGTCTTCAAATTTCACTGGAAGGATGAAAGCCGGCACGTCGTACTCGATGAACTTGAATGGGAGGCGGAGCACGCGAAACTCTCCCCGGCCGAGCGCGACCAGGCAGTGAACGATCTG
Organism: Pseudomonas sp. GL-B-26; assembly: GCF_019947405.1. Classification (NCBI taxonomy): domain Bacteria; kingdom Pseudomonadati; phylum Pseudomonadota; class Gammaproteobacteria; order Pseudomonadales; family Pseudomonadaceae; genus Pseudomonas; species Pseudomonas sp. GL-B-26. Next base: position 143,229 of record NZ_JAGYGJ010000008.1, read on the forward strand.
ATTGCACTGGTGGCGGCCGTCGATGGAATCCTGCAGGCACAATCGGCATCCGATGCCGACTACTTCATTCGAAATATTTCACGATCGTTCAGTGTCGATGAGACCGTGCAAATCAAAGCCTGCGTGCTGAGCGCCTACCGCTGGCAATACATTATCTCGGGCGTGCAGCATCCACACTTTGGCCGGCTGCTTACGCGCATGACAACTCCAGCACAGTTGTCCAGGGTTCAGACCGCACTGGCACCCATCATGAGCAATTGATCGACAGGGGCCGGCCGACTGCGCGTCGGCCGCGCGGCTATGGGATGACGTGCTGAGAATGATTGATTGAGGATGGCAGCCATGACGATTCCGATGTGGATGCTGCTTGGATTTGCGACCTGGACTTTGCTGCTGTTGATGGCAACCGTCGGGGTGTATCGCTGGGTCAGAATCTTGTTTTCGAATGTTCCGATTGCTTCTTTCCGAAGCGATCAGCTCGAAGGCGAGGATTGGTATCGGCGAGGGATAAGAGCGCACGCGAACTGTGTGGAAAATCTGCCTGTCTTTGGCGCCATCGTATTCGTGATTTCAGCCCTTGGTGTCGACGGCCCCGCAGTGAACTACTTGTCCATAATCATCCTGATCGCTCGCGTGTGCCAGTCTCTGGTTCACGTATCCCATGTGCAAACCGATACGTTCGTGGCGGTTCGGTTTACCTTCTTTTGCGTGCAGTTGGTCTGTTTTCTCGCGCTCATTGTTGTAGCCGCTTATTACGGCGTATGAAGACCCAAACCAGGGGCGATTTTTTCGTACAAACCCTGCACCGTGCTCACGCCAGCAGCTCGGTGATCCACCGGGCCTGCCGGGTGATGTCTTGCACCTTTTCTTCCGGCACGGCCTGCCGTGCACGGGCGAAGTGGGTCAGGGTCTTCTGCTTCTCGCGCAGTATGCGCTGCCACTTGATCAGGAACGCCGGGCTGCGTGCCTGCATCTGCAGCGGGCCGAAGTACAGCTCCTCGGCGGTGTACGTCACCGGCCCGGCGCGCTCGGCGACGATGATCTCGTAGTCGAAACGGTTTTCCCGCAGCAGTTCCTCGCAGAGGATGTGGTAGCCATTTTCCATCAGCCATTGGCGCAGTGGCTGCTCGCCGCCATTGGGCTGCAGAATCAGGCGCTCCTGGCCGCTCAGGCGCGCCTTGCCGCTGTCGAGGATGTCGCGGATCGTCTCGCCGCCCATGCCGCAGATGCTGATCGCCGTGATCCCGTCTCCCGGCTCGATCGCCGCCAGGCCATTGGCCAGGCGCACGGTGATCCGCTGGTCCAGGCCGTTCTCTCGCACGGTGCGTTCGGCCGAGTGGAACGGCGTCAATGCCACCTCGCCGGCCACCGCCGCCACGATCGCGCCACGGCGCATCAACGCCACCGGCAGGTAGCCGTGATCCGAGCCGATATCGGCCAGGCGCGCATCTGCTGGCACATGCGCCGCTACACGCTCCAGGCGCTGGGACAATGTCTGTTCGTTCAACCGCCGTTCCTTTTTCAGTGTCCGCATCAGGTCGATATCAGCAGGTAGCCCAGGCAGGCTGCCCCGCCGGCAGAAATTATAGGCTGTTTAGTTTTTTGGCACAGAGAATGCTGTGTGGCCCTGGACATCGCCTTTCCGGCCTTGCCCGCCAGCGTCACCATCAAGACTGGCGAGCGCAACATGATGAGCTATCTTCTCAAACCAGTGCTTGAGCGTATTGACAGCTCCTTCAAGGAACAATGAAATGGTCCGTCATTGCCTGTACTTCTGCCTGCTGTCGCTGTCCCTCCCGACCAGCGCCATGGACCTCAAACAAGCCTGGGATCTGTTGCAGTACCAAGGCCCCGTCTATCGCGCCGCCGTGCATGAAAAAGAGGCCGGCGCGCAAAACCGCGACATCGGCATGGCCGGCCTGCTACCGCAGATCAATGCCTCGGCCTACGACAACAAGGTCAATGGCACCCAACGCCAGAGCGGCGTCGAAAGAGATCTCGACTACACCTCCAAGGGCGCTAACGTGCGCCTGCGCCAACCGCTGTTCAACAAACAGAAGATGGCCGAGTACCGCCAGGGCAAGCAGCGTGCCGACTACAGCGTCGCGGTGTTCGATGCCAAGAGTCAGGACACCGCAGTGCGCCTGGCTGAAAGCTATTTCGACGTGCTCTTGGCCAGCGAAACCATCACCCTTGCCACGTCCAAACTGAAAGCCTTCGACGAGCAACTCGCCTCGGCGAAACGGCGCATGGAGTTGGGGGCCGGCACCATCACCGACATCGACGAGTCGGCCGCTCGTCGCGACCTCGCCGCGGTTGAGCTGATCGAAGCGCAGGACAACCTGGTCAACGCGCGCCGCAAGCTTGAGGAATTTATCGGTGAAACCCCCGAATCGCTGACCACCTTGCGTCCGAGCTTCGATACACCACCGTTGCTACCGAGCAACCTGCAAGACTGGTTAGTCAAAGCCCAGACCGACAGCCCGCTGATCCATGCGAGCCGTCATAGCAGCGACCTCGCCGAAGAAGAAGTGAAGCGCGCCAAGGCCGGCCACTGGCCAACACTGGATTTCGTGGCCGGCTACACCGCGGGTGATAGCCAATCAATCTCCGAGTTGAATCAACGTAACCGCTACGGCTCAATCGGGCTGGAAGTAAACTTCCCGTTGTACAGCGGTGGCGGCACTAGCGCGTTGACACGCCAGGCGAGTGCCAATAGCTATAAGGCCCTGGACGAACTTGACGCCACGCGCCAGGAAGTCATCACCGGTACCACCCGTGAGTATCAAGGCGTACAGAGCGGCGCCCAACGTATTCACGCGCTGGAGAAGGCAGTGGAGTCCAATGAACGCTCACTGGCTTCGTCACGCAAGGGCTTCAAAGAAGGAGGCACCAGCACCAACTCGGACGTCCTCAATGCCGAAGAGCTGCTGTTCGTTGCGCGCCACGATCTGTTCGAGGCCAAGCTTCACTACTTGATGTCGCGCCTGCGCCTGGCCTCTTCGGTGGGCAGTCTGGGTGACGACGATATCGACCACATCAACGACTACCTCGGCCCGGAACTGTTGGTTACCCACTGACGTTCACCTGCGCGGCACTTCTACAACGTGGTCGGCAAAACCCGGGCACGCAACAGCGTCCTCTTTTCGGGACCGTGTAAGCGTCAACGGGGGCAAGCCCCTCACCACCATTATCGGCTCAAGGCATCAGGTCCAGCGCTAACGTCTCGTCTTTCGCTCGCTCGTCGTACCAATGCTTCAAAGATTCAGGCAAGTGGCCTTTCCAGCCCGGCACATTGGTGTAGTAACGGGCTCTCAAATGGCTTTGCTGATCGGCAACCACCAGTAGCAACCAAAATCGGCTATCCGGTGCGCTCGCGAAGATCGCAGCGTTGATCGAGCCTAAACCGCGTATCCACATTTCCGTGACTTGCGCCTCCGGCAAGTCGCCCGACGTGTCGCCTGTCACCCTCGAACTGCTACTCGCCAGCAATCGCTGATAGTCGTCCTTGAGTAATTGCCGCAGTGCGTCATCCTCCTGCCGTGTGCGCACCAACCCCACGCTGAGTAAATCGTTGTCCAGTGCCAAAGACTGCTCCGACGCCACATAACGTCCGGCGTAATACACACCCATGCCGGCGCCACAATCGGCAGCGTCGCCGCTCTGTGTAACGTCGAGTACGCCGTTGATGGCTTTGAAATCCAGGGTGCAGGCTCCCTCGGCGTAATGCGCCTGAGTGCCGTCGAGTGTCGCGATACCGTTCAGCTCGCCCATGTTGGCGCCGTTCGTGGCCGAAACGTCGAACGTAATGTGAGTTGAATCCTTGCGTGTGGTTTTCAACTCGGCCCCCGTCGCAACGCCCCACGGAATCAGTTGCCAGGAGGCATCCCAGGTAAACGGCTTGGCAGCGTGGCCGAGTTCAACGAGGCGCATCTGGTACTGCTGGCGCAGACAGCTGAGGTTGTCTGCACATTGATTGCGTTGTTTCAGCCACTGGCGTTGATCCGCTTTCAGCGACTTGGGGTCGACGACCTTGGGCAGCGTCGAACTCCAGAGTGCGCCCAGTTTGCGGTCAAGGTCCGACGTGTAGGGGTCGGCGCAAATGGCCTTCTCACTGGGACTGACGGCGCTGTCGCAGTTGAAGCTGCTGGCGTGGGCAGCAGCGGACAAGAGGACAGGCATCAACAGGAAAGCGTAAGGGGTATTGAAACGAGAGGACCTTGAGGGCATCGGCAGATTCCATTCTTTTGGCGGCGCCAGTATGCCCAAGTCCATGAGCGCGGGCATTTTTATAACGGTGGCTCGGTGGGACCCGAGGTGAACACGTCAAAACGGGGGCGGGCCCCCGCTACATGTTCGGGGTAGTTTCAGATATGGATTTCGCTGGTGGGGATAACGTCGATCCGTGCCACAGGCCCCGTCAAGTGCGCCAGGTCTGCGTTGTGCTCGGTGATGATGTCTTCGGCGGCAAGGTTGCCGTTGTCGACGGTGGAATGCGCATCGGCGGCGAGCACTACGTCATAGCCCAGGTTCAGGGCCTGGCGGACAGTGGTGTTGACGCAATAGTCGGTTTGCAGCCCGCAGATGATCAGGCGGTCGGTGCCCAAATCCTGCAATTGGGCTTGCAAGTGGGTCCGGTAGAACGAGTCTCGATTGGTTTTTCGCACGCGAAGGTCTTGCGGCGAAGTCTTCAGGCTTTTGGCCAGTTGCCAGCCTTCGGAATCGTGTTGCAGCAGGTCGCCCTTTTCTTCGTGCTGGATGAGGATGACCGGGATGCCGGCAGCGCGAGCCTTGGCGCTCAGGTCGTTGATGTTCTCGATAACGCGTTTGATCTCAAAACATGCGTACTCGCCAGTGCACAGGGCTTGCTGGACATCGATGATCAGCAGTGCGGTAGCCATGGTCCCGTCCTTGAAAAGTCAGTGGATCAGGGGACGAAAATAGATCCGTCCCCTTTTAAAAACAACCCTCAATAACCGAGCGATAACCCAGTATTACGACGCGGATCGTTCGCCCCATAGAAACGGTTTTTGCCGACCGGTTTGCCTTCCAGCGACGGTGCGCCGACCAGAATCGCCGCCACATGGTTGGCGTCCTGTGGCCCGGCAAACTTGTGCCCCCAACTTTCGAGCATCTTCACCGTATCGGGACTGGTGGTAAAGGTCTCAAGGTTGGTCTCTTCCGGCAACCACTGCTGGTGGAAACGCGGTGCATCGACCGCTTCCTGGATGTTCATGCCGTAGTCGATCACGTTGAGTATGGTCAGTAAGGTCGCGGTGATGATGCGACTGCCGCCGGGGGTGCCAACCACCATCACCACTTTGCCGTCCTTGGTGACGATGGTCGGGCTCATGGACGACAGCGGTGCCTTGCCGGGAGCGATGGCGTTGGCCTCCCCTTGCACCAGACCGTACAAGTTCGGTACGCCGATTTTCGAGGTGAAGTCATCCATTTCGTCGTTGAGGATGACCCCGGTTTTGCTGGCCATGACGCCGGCGCCGAACCAGTCGTTCAAGGTGTAGGTCACCGACACCGCGTTGCCCCATTTGTCGACGATGGAGTAATGAGTAGTGTTGCTGCCTTCATGGGGCGCTACGCCGGGTTTGAGCTCGCGGGACACACCGGCCTTCTGCGGGTCGATGGCGGTGCGGATTTTGGTGGCGTAGTTTTTATCCAGCAGATGGGCAATCGGGTTCTTCACGAAATCCGGGTCGCCCAGGTAGCTGTTGCGGTCCACGTAAGCATGACGCATCGCTTCGATCTGGTAGTGCATGCTCTGGGCCGAGTGATAGCCCAGGTCTTTCATCGGATAGCCTTCGAGAATGTTCATGATCTCGCAAATCACCACGCCGCCAGAGCTTGGCGGTGGCGCTGAAACCACGTGGTAGCCGCGGTAATCGCATTCAATCGGGGCCAGTTCGCGGGTCTTGTATTTGTCGAGATCGGCCTGGGTGATGATGCCTTTGTTGGCCTGGCTGGCGGTGACGATGGCATCGGCCACCCAGCCTTTATAGAAGCCGTCGGCGCCGTTCTGGGAGATTTCCCGCAGGGTCTTGCCGAGGTCTTTTTGCACCAGTTTCTGGCCGACCTGCATCGGCTCGCCGTTGCTCAGGAAGATCGCACCGGAATCCTTGATGTCCTTCTTGAACACGTCAGTGGCGATTTCCAGCAACTCGACATCGCCCTGCTCCAGCACAAAGCCGTCTTCGGCGAGCTTGATGGCCGGGGCGATCACTTCCTTGCGCGGTTTGGTGCCGTATTTCTTCAGCGCCAGTTCCATGCCGGACACGGTGCCCGGCACGCCAACGGCCAGATGGCCACGGGTGCTCAGGTCAGGGACGACATTGCCCTCCTTGTCGAGGTACATGTTGGCGGTGGCGGCCAGCGGAGCTTTTTCGCGGAAGTCGAGGAAGGTTTTGCGCCCGTCGGCCAATTGAATGGTCATGAAACCGCCGCCACCCAGGTTGCCCGCCGCGGGATAAACCACCGCCAGCGCATAACCGACCGCTACCGCGGCATCGACGGCGTTGCCGCCATTCTTGAGCACATCGACGCCCACGTGACTGGCCAGATGCTGGGCGGTGACGACCATGCCGTTTTCGGCTGCAACCGGCGCCACGGAGGCCGCGTAAGCACTGAGGCAGCTGAGCGCCAATGAGGTCGCAATCAGCGATTTGGCAAAAGGTTCGAACTTCATGAGTCGGTCTCTTTTTGTTTTTAGGCTCTGTAAAAAAACAGAGGGAAGGCCTCAAGAGCAGAGGCAAGTATGGCTGGGATTGCGTATTGTGCCTCCCCGTCGAGGCAGTATGCTTGGCCTCTGCTCAGCACTTTTACGGAGTCCACCGGCATGAGTTACACCTTCATCACCCTCGCCACGCCGGTGGGCGAGTTGAAGCTGGTCGCGAACGGCTCACGACTGGCAGCCATCCTCTGGGAAAACGACAAACCCGAGCGGGTGCGGCTTGGGCCGATGCGTGAGGCGCCGGATAATCCGATCCTGATGCGCACCGCTCAGCAGCTGCGGGAATACTTTGCGGGCTCGCGCAATCGTTTCGACCTGGAACTGGATTTTGCCGGGACGGAATTTCAGAAGAAGGTCTGGGCAGCGCTGCTGACCATTCCGTTTGGCGAGACCCGCAGTTATAGCGAGATAGCCCGGCAGATCGGCAATCCCGGTGCAGTGAGGGCGGTGGGCGCGGCGAATGGCAAGAACCCGATATCGATTGTTGCGCCATGTCATCGGGTGATTGGCGCTTCGGGGAAGTTGACGGGGTTTGCCGGTGGACTTGAGGCGAAGGAGCAGCTGCTGACGCTGGAAGGTTGCGAATGGTCAGGGGTTAACAGGACGGGCGATTTGTTCTGATCAGGCGTAACGCGACCTGTAGCAGCTGTCGAGCCTGCGAGGCTGCGTCCGACTGCACAGCAGTCGCAAATTCAGGCGCCACGGTTTATCCGGAACAGCGCAGTGAATGGTTTTACGACTGCTGCGCAGCCGGACGCAGCCTCGCAAGCTCGACAGCTGCTACATTGATTAGCCCGCGACGAAGATGTTTTTCATCGCCGCATACTGCAGCAACATGATGGTCTTCGCATCGCAGATCTCCCCGCGATAAAACGCCTCAAGTGCGTCGTCGAATTTCCATTCCAGCACTTCCAGTTCCTCGGTCTCCTCCTCCAGTCCGCCGCCCTCGCTGACCTTCGAAGCGGCATCGTACTCAGCGATGAAGAAGTGCAGCTTTTCGGTCACTGAGCCGGGGCTCATATAGGCTTCGAACACCTTGTGCACGTGGTGCACGCGATAACCGGTTTCTTCCTCCGCTTCTTCGCGGATGCGCTCTTCAGGCGCCGCACCTTCGAGCAGCCCCGCCGCGACTTCGATCAGCAACCCATCGTGGCCGTTGACGAACACCGGCAATCGGAATTGCCGGGTCAGCACGACGGTTTTCTTTTCACGGTTGAACAGCAGGATCGCCGCACCGTTGCCACGGTCATAGACCTCGCGGGTCTGGCGTTGCCATTCTCCGTTGTTGCGCTGGTAATCGAAGGTGATTTTCTTGAGCAGGTACCAGTCGTGGGACAACACCTGAGACTCAATGAGGTTGACCCGCTCGGCTGTGTTCGACATGACAATGCATCTCTTTTTTCGTCAGAAGGCGCACATCTTAGGCTAAAACGAAAGCCTGGCGCTAAGACAGCTGAGCCTTGTATTCCTTCTCATACTGACCCGCCAGCGTCTCTTTCTGTTTGTCGTCGAGTAGCTTGCCGGCCATCTGGAAGAACTTCTGCTCTTCCTCTTCCAGATGGTGATTAACCTTCTCGGCGAGCTTCTTCGCGACCGCCAGCCACGCCGGGCTGGACATCTCGGTCTCGTCCAGTTCCTCCATCATTTCGTCCATCTCGTGATGTTCTGAAATGGCATGGCGGCTGAGGTCGACGCCATTATCAAACTCCATTAGCGGGATGTAGAAGTGGCGCTCTTCAGCGGTTTCGTGGGCCTGAAGTTCGGACTTGAGTTGCTTGTAAGCCTCGACCCGCTCGGGGGTGTCGCCGCTGGTCTGGATCAGTGCATCGGCGTAGGTGCGTTGGCGGTCGTGGCTTTCGCGCAAGGCTTCGAAAATATTCACGGAGGATCCTCATAGGCCGCGTTCTGGAATGACGCTGTTTAGGCTAGACATCTGCGCGCGAACGACGGTTCCACCTGAGAGCTGGAACAACGACCCGTTGCCGCGATAGGCTTGGAAATGTTTTCCACCCTGGCCATAAGGAAATAGCTGATGACCCTGCAAATAGAACGGTCGCAAAACCCCACGGATGAAGAGCGCCAGGCGATCCTGCTGCCGTTGCGCGCCTATAACGCCGCAAAAGCCGGCGTCTCGACGCAGGAGCCCGTTGCCTTGCTGGTGCGTGACGATAGCGGCGAGATTCTCGGTGGGCTTCACGGTCGAGTGTTTTACCAATGGATGTACATCGACCTGCTGTCGGTACCGGAGCAAGCCCGGGGACAGGGCATGGGCACGAAGCTGATGCAGATGGCTGAAGACCTGGCACGGGAAAAGGAATGCATCGGAATCTGGCTCGACACCTTCGACTTCCAGGCGCCGGAGTTCTACAGGAAGCTCGGCTACAGCGAGTTAGGCCAGATTGCTGACTACCCGCCGGGCCACAAGCGCTTCTTTTTCCAGAAGCGCCTGATCAATAGCTGAACGACTTACAAACAGGTCGCCAACGCCGCCAGTCGGCGCTTGGCGACAAAGTCGTCATGCTGCGCGTAATAATTCAGCACGGTGGCGGAAGCGTCAGTCTTCACGTCCACAAAGGACTCCGCCGAGCGCGTGTAAACGGTGGTGCCGCCCTTCTCGCCAGGCTGCAAATACGCGCCAGCATCGACACCGAACACAGCCTCATCCTGCCAGGAAAACTGCACACACTGGGCGACGACTTTTTCCGGTTTGTCCGACGTCAGGGTTTTGTACGGGGTTCCCGTGCGGGCGTCGTTCATCGCCGAGCCCGCGCATCCCGCCAGCAACGTTACGGCCAGCGCCACCATCAGAATTCGCATTGCGTTCGCTCATCAAGAAAAAGCGGACTGTATCACCGCGGCACGGCGTATCGTTCTGCTTTACTTCATTTATACCGCGACACCGAGTGACGATTCGCGCACCCTGTCGCGCCATTAACACCGCATCGCCCGTTTTTCCGGGCTCATTTTTTGGAAAGGCCATGACACCCAACGCCGAATATTACAAACCGACCGCTGAATATGCCGACAAGCTGATCAGCCAGATCGGTCAGACGCCGTCCTGGATTGCCAAGCGAATTGGCGTCACCGACAAGCGGATTCGTTACATCCTCGACGGCGAAAGAACCGTCAAAGGTGAAACCACGCCGATTCAAATGACGTATCCCGAGCAGTTTGCCCTCGAATGCCTGGCAGCAGCGGCCAAGGCCAGCAAGAAGCAGTCTTCGTAACCCAGCCTCAAGGAGCGACCATGGCGGCAACCGAACAGCAACACGAGCAAGCGCTGAAGAAGTTTCTCGATGAGCGCCCTGAACTGCGCGTCGAACTCGACAACCTCAACCCGCTGTTGGCTCAGGCCAAGGGCGAGACCGCGGCGCAGTACCGCGAGGAGCGCTTGCATGAAGCCTTCGAAGCCGAGGCCGAGCGCCTGGGATTGTTTGCCTGGGAGCTGACGCTGCAACTGACCGCCGCGACGCCCGAGGACTATCAGGCACAGCGCCTGGAAGTGCACAAGGAAGTGGCCGAGATGGCCGGCATGGACTGGCTGGAGTATTGCGAGTTATATGGATTGAGTAAGTGACCATGCCGGTCGCTGCCTGAGGACGACCTTCGCTGATGTTGCCATCCCTCTCCACTGACCGCGCGAGCCCAGGCCATCTGCATACCCGCAAATGGCGCGGACGCATTGGCATGTCGCTGGTGGCCAGCCTCTCGGTGCTCGCGGGCATGACCGACGCCATTGGCTTCATGGCCAGCGGCGATTTCGTCTCGTTCATGAGCGGCAACACCACCCGCCTCGCCGTCGCCATCAGCGACGGCGACCTGGGCCTGACCTTGCGCCTGGTGATCCTCGTCGGCACCTTCATCGTCGGCAACGCCTTGGGGATTGTCGTCAGTCGCCTCGGCGGCCGTCGGGCGCTGCCCTTGCTGCTGTGCATCGCCACGCTGCTCTGCGGCGCCGCCGCTTGGCCCTACGACGCGCAATTGCCAGCGCTGCTGGCCGCGATCATCGCCATGGGCATGCTCAATGCCGCCGTGGAAGAAGTGAACGGCCTGCCGGTCGGCCTGACCTACGTCACCGGCGCCCTGTCGCGCTTCGGCCGTGGCCTGGGACGCTGGATGCTCGGCGAACGGCGCAACGGTTGGCGCGTGCAACTGATCCCCTGGACCGGAATGTTTGCCGGCGCGGTACTCGGCGCAGTGCTGGAACATCATTTTGGGCTCAGGGCGTTGTTTGTCAGCGGTCTGCTGGCCGGCGCAGTCGGGCTGCTGTCGCTAAAAATCCCCCGGCGCTGGCAGTTGGGTTATATGCCGCGCTGAATTGGGTGGTGTCTGTCAGGCCGCCTTCGCGAGCAAGCCCGCTCCCACATTGAATCGCATTCCATTTGGTAGAACTCGGTCAAATGTGGGAGCGAGCCTGCTCGCGAAGGCGGCGACTCGGTCCCAAGGGAAAACCCATTTAGCCGCCCCGGCGATAAAGCTTTATCATGGCCGCAGTTTTACTGATCGAGTCCGTCATGAAGTTCGCCATCGCGCTGTTTTCCGCCGCCCATGCGCCCTCCTCGCGCCGCGCCTTGCTGTTCGCCCAGGCCGCGCTGGCCGGCGGGCATGAGATTGTCCGGCTGTTTTTCTATCAGGACGGCGTCTACAACGCCTCCGCAAGCGTGGTCACGCCGCAGGATGAACAGGACTTGCCCAAGCAATGGCGCAATTTCGTCACCGAACATCAACTGGACGGCGTCGTGTGCATCGCGGCCGCCCTGCGTCGTGGCGTATTGAACGAAGAAGAAGCCGGGCGCTATCAGCGTGAAGCCGTTGCGGTGGGCGCGCCGTGGGAATTGTCTGGTCTGGGCCAGTTGCACGACGCGGTGCAGGACGCCGACCGCCTGATCTGTTTCGGAGGCGCGTGAGATGGCTAAATCCTTGCTGATTATCAGCCGTCAGGCGCCCTGGTCCGGGCCGAGTGCGCGCGAAGCGCTTGACATCGTGTTGGCCGGCGGTGCCTTCGACCTACCGATCGGCCTGCTGTTTCTCGATGACGGGGTGTTCCAGCTCGCCGCGAAACAGGATGCCAAGGCCCTTCAGCAGAAGGACCTGAGCGCCAACCTGCAAGCCTTGCCGATGTTCGGTGTCGACGACCTGTTCGTCTGTGGCGACAGCGCTGCAGAACGGGGGCTGGACCCGGCCGGTTTATCGCTGGAAGAAGCCCAGGTGCTGACCGCTCACGAAATCACCGCACTTATTGACCGTTACGACCAGGTGATCACCCTCTGATGTCGACTTTGCATGTGTTGTCTCATTCCCCGTTCGGCGACGATCGCCTGACCAGTTGCCTGCGCTTGATGGGCGCTGACGATGCGCTGCTGCTGACCGGCGACGCGGTTTATGCGTTGCAACCAGGCACTGCGCCGTTCAATGCGCTGAACGCCCGCAATCTGAAACTGTTGGTACTGGCCGAAGACGCCCAGGCTCGCGCGCTGGAGATTCCTGACACGGCCAAGGCCATCGATTACCCGGCCTTTGTCGAGCTGTCGATTCACTACGACAAGGTCAACAGTTGGCTATGAACTCCCTGACGGTCGGCGCACGCGCCATCGAGTTGGACAAGGACGGTTTCCTGGTAGAACTGAGCGACTGGTCCTTTGAGGTGGCCAGCGCCCTGGCCGCCGCCGAAGACATCGAGTTGAGCCCCGAACACTGGGAAATCCTCGAACTGCTGCGCAGTTTCTATGCCGAATTCCAGTTGTCGCCGGCCACTCGTCCGCTGATCAAGTACACCGCGCTGAAGCTGGGCCCGGACAAGGGCAACAGCCTGCACCTGAACCGACTGTTCAAAGGCACCCCTGCCAAACTCGCCGCGAAACTGGCGGGCCTGCCCAAACCGACGAATTGCTTATGACCGACTACCCAGCGCTGACCCTCGAAACACCCGCCGAACACCCGTTCGCCCAGTTCGTGCGCATCCTCGGCAAGGGCAAACGTGGCGCCCGCGACTTGACCCGCGAGGAAGCCCGCGAAGCGATGGGCATGGTGCTCGACCACAAGGTCGAAGACACCCAGCTCGGCGCATTCCTGATGCTGTTGCGGCACAAGGAAGAAAGCGCTGAGGAGATGGCAGGTTTTACCGAAGCGTTGCGCGAACGTTTGCAGACACCGGCATTAAATGTCGATCTGGACTGGCCAACCTACGCCGGCAAGAAGCGTCATCTGCCGTGGTATCTGCTGGCGGCCAAGTGCCTGGCGCAAAATGGCGTGCGCGTCTTCATGCATGGCGGCGGCGCGCACACGGCGGGTCGGCTCTATAGCGAGCAATTGCTGGATGAGTTGAAGATTCCGTTGTGTCGCGACTGGCAGCAGGTCGGCGAGGCACTCGATAACGGTGGCCTGGCCTTCATGCCGCTGGTCGATTGGGCGCCCCAACTTCAGCGCATGATCGACCTGCGCAATACATTGGGCCTGCGTTCGCCAATCCATTCCCTGACGCGGATTCTCAATCCGTTGGGCGCTCGCTGTGGCCTGCAAAGCATTTTCCACCCCGGTTACCAGGCGGTGCATCGCGATGCCAGCGGTTTGCTCGGCGATACCGCGATCGTGGTGAAAGGCGACGGCGGCGAGATCGAGATCAACCCGGACGCCGACAGTCACTTGTACGGCACCACTGGCGGCGAAAGCTGGGACGAGGAATGGCCGCAGCTGTCGGCTCAACGGCACGTCAAACCGGCCACCCTCGATCCCGAGCATTTAAAAGCCGTGTGGCGTGGCGATGTGGTCGACAGCTATCCGCAAATGGCGTTGATCTCGACCATGGCCCTGGCCTTGCGCGGCCTCGGCCAAACCCGCGAACACGCCTTCGAAACTGCCCAGCAGTATTGGGACGCTCGGGACAAATCGATTTAACCGATCATAAGCGCCCAACCTTTGCGCTTTTTTATCGAACCTATGCGAATAGACTCCTCTCCAACGCTTATTGGTTGAGGAGTCTTGAACATGGGTTTGTTAGTTGAAGGTCGCTGGCATGACCAGTGGTACGAAAGCGGCAAGGACGGTACGTTCCAGCGTGAACAAGCGCAGCGTCGTAACTGGCTGACCGCCGACGGCAAGCCTGGCCCGACCGGTGTCGGTGGCTTTGCAGCCGAGGCCGGTCGGTATCACCTCTACGTGTCCCTCGCCTGTCCATGGGCTCACCGCACACTGATCCTGCGCAAGCTCAAAGGCCTCGAAAGCCTCATCGACGTCTCGGTGGTCAGTTGGCTGATGCTGGAAAACGGCTGGACTTTCGATCAGAACCTCGGATCGACCGGGGACAAGCTCGATCACTTCAATTTCATGCACCAGCGCTACACCGCCGATACCGCCGACTACACCGGCCGCGTCACCGTGCCGGTGCTCTGGGACAAACAGCAAAATCGCATCGTCAACAATGAATCGGCGGAGATCATCCGCATGTTCAATAGCGCCTACGATGATTTGACGGGCAATGACCTGGACTTCTACCCGGCGCCGCTGCGGGGCGAGATCGATGCGCTGAACGAACGGATTTATCCGGCGGTGAACAATGGCGTGTATCGCGCAGGATTTGCCACGTCACAGAAGGCTTATGAAGAAGCGTTCGACGGGTTGTTCGAGGAGCTTGATCGGCTGGAACAGCTGTTGGGCGCTAATCGTTACCTGACCGGCGAATACCTGACTGAAGCTGATATTCGGCTGTTCACCACGTTGATTCGCTTTGACGCCGTGTATCACGGCCACTTCAAGTGCAACCTGCGGCGGATTGCCGATTATCCGAACCTGTCGAATTGGCTGCGGGAGATTTATCAGTGGCCGGGGATTGCCGAGACGGTGGATTTTGAGCACATCAAGAATCACTACTATGGCAGCCACAAGACCATCAATCCGACCGGGATTGTGCCGAAAGGGCCGGCGCAGGAATTCACAGCGCCGCATGATCGCGAGCGGTTGAGCGGGAAAGGGGTTTGGCGCAAGAACCAGGTTTGATCCTAAGCATTTGGTGGTTTTGAAGGCCCCTTCGCGAGCAAGCCCGCTCCCACAGGGGATTTGTGAACGACACAAATCAAATGTGGGAGCGGGCTTGCTCGCGAAGGAGGCGACTCGGTCTCTAGACTTGTGCCTGAGCGCCCTCGAACCACGCCAGTTTCTCGCGCAATTGCACCACTTCACCAACAATCACCAGCGTCGGCGCATGCACTTCATGCTCCGCCACCAGACTTGGCAAATCCGCCAAGGTGCCGGTAAACACCCGCTGATTGACGGTGGTGCCCTGCTGGATCAACGCCGCGGGCGTATCTGCTGCGCGACCATGTTTGATCAACTGCTCGCAGATGATCGGCAAGCCCACCAGCCCCATGTAAAACACCAGGGTTTGCGCCGGCGCGACCAGGTCGGCCCACGGCAAATCGGTGGAACCGTCCTTGAGGTGCCCAGTGACAAAACGCACTGACTGCGCGTAGTCGCGGTGCGTCAGCGGAATCCCGGCATACGCCGCGCAACCGCTGGCCGCGGTGATACCCGGTACCACCTGGAACGGGATGCCATGGGCCGCCAGTTCTTCGATCTCTTCACCGCCGCGACCGAAGATGAACGGATCACCGCCCTTCAACCGCACGACCCGCTTGCCTTGCTTGGCCAAATCCACCAATTGCTGGTTGATCTGATCCTGCGGCACGGCGTGATCGGCGCGACGCTTGCCGACGTAAATCCGCTCGGCATCGCGACGGCACAAATCCAGAATTGCGGGCGCCACCAAGCGGTCATACAGCACCACATCGGCTTGCTGCATCAGACGCAAGGCACGGAACGTCAGCAGGTCGGGATCACCCGGGCCGGCGCCCACCAAATAGACTTCGCCCGTTGCATTCGGTGCTTCACCGGCAATTTTCGCCAGCATCAAACGCTCGGCTTCGGCGCCCTGCCCGGCCAGTTGCCGGTCGGCAATCGGCCCCTGGAACACATCTTCCCAGAACGCCCGACGCTGCTGCACATCCGGAAACAGGCGTTTGACCTGACTGCGGAACCGCGCTGCCAGGCCGGCCAGTTGACCGTAGGTGGAAGGAATCCAGGTTTCCAGTTTGGCCCGAATCAACCGCGCCAGCACCGGCGCATCGCCGCCGCTGGAGACCGCAATAATCAAAGGAGAACGGTCGACGATCGCCGGGAAAATCACGCTGCACAGGGCTGGCGCGTCCACCACATTGACCGGCACACAACGCCGATGGGCATCAGCGGAGACTTGTGCGTTCAGCGGTTCGTCGTCGGTGGCGGCGATGATCAGCCCGCAACCGTCCAGGTCCGATTCAACGTAACCTCGGACTAAACACTCTCCACCACTGCCGGCAACCAGTTCGCGCAGTTGCGGTTCGATTTCAGGTGCGACCACCCGCAGCAGCGCACCGGCTTCGGCCAGCAGGCGGGATTTGCGCAAGGCAATCTCCCCCCCGCCGACGACCAAGACACGACTGCCGCGAAGGTTATGGAACAGCGGCAGATAGTCCATTTAGCCGATGACCTCAAGGCCACCCATGTACGGTTTCAGCACGTCCGGCACACGGATCGAACCGTCGGCTTGCTGGTAGTTTTCCAGCACCGCCACCAGGGTACGACCGACCGCCAGGCCGGAACCGTTCAGGGTGTGCACCAGTTCAGGCTTGCCGGTTTCCGGGTTGCGGAAACGCGCTTGCATGCGACGGGCCTGGAAATCGCCGCAGTTGGAGCACGACGAAATCTCGCGGTATTTGTCCTGGCTCGGGATCCACACTTCCAGGTCGTAGGTCTTGACCGCGCTGAAGCCCATGTCGCCAGTGCACAGCGCAATAGTGCGATAAGGCAGCTCGAGCAATTGCAGGACTTTTTCGGCGTTGGCCGTCAGGCCTTCCAGCGCTTCCATCGAGGTCGACGGCTCAACGATCTGGACCATTTCAACCTTGTCGAATTGGTGCTGACGGATCATCCCGCGCGTATCGCGTCCCGATGCACCAGCCTCACTGCGGAAGCAAGGGGTGTGGGCGACGAACTTGATCGGCAGCAGTTTCGAATCGACGATTTCGCCAGCGACGATGTTGGTCAGCGACACTTCGGCGGTCGGAATCAGGTACAGATCGGCTTCGCCTTCGCGAGTGATCTTGAACAGGTCTTCTTCGAACTTCGGCAGCTGACCCGTGCCTTGCAGCGCCGGCGCTTGAACCAGATAAGGCGTGTAAGCCTCTTCGTAACCGTGTTCGCTGGTGTGCAGGTTGATCATGAACTGCGCCAGGGCGCGGTGCATACGAGCGATCGGGCCGCGCAACAGGGCGAAACGGGCACCGGACAGTTTGGCGGCGGTTTCGAAGTCGAGCCAGCCGAATTTCTCGCCCAGGGCCACGTGATCCTGAACCGGGAAATCGAACGCGGCCGGGGTGCCCCAGCGGCGCACTTCGACGTTGCCGTCTTCGTCATCACCGATCGGCACGGATTCGTGCGGCAGGTTCGGGATGCCGAGCAGGATTGAATCCAGATCGGTCTGGATCCCGTCCAGCTCGACTTTACCGGCGCTCAATTCATTCGCCATGCGCTCGACGTCGGCCATCAACGGTGCGATGTCTTCGCCGCGCTGCTTGGCCTGGCCAATGGATTTGGAGCGCGCATTACGGTCAGCCTGCAGTGCTTCGGTGCGGGTCTGGACGGTCTTGCGCTGTTCTTCCAGCGCTTCGATGCGCGCAACATCCAGCGTGTAGCCACGGGATGCCAGGCGGTCCGCTACGTCCTGAAGGTTGCTACGTAACAGTTTGGAATCGAGCATGTCGGTCTCTCGTTATCAAAGTTTGGTCAAGGACAGGCCAGCCCAGGTAGCGAGCAGCCCGCCGAATACGCTGATGGCAGCATAGACAAAAGCCAGCGGCATTTGCCCGGTTTCCAGCAGGCGCACCGTATCCAGTGAAAAGGATGAAAAAGTCGTCAGCCCCCCGAGGAAGCCGACCATCAACCCGGCGCGCACCTCCATCGGCACCTCCGGGCGTACTAAAAACAGACCGTATAGAACGCCGATCAGCAAACAGCCGACGATATTAACGGCCAGCGTCGCGGTATAGAAGTGCCGCGGCCAATTAGCGTTGATCCAGTTACCAGTGGCAAAGCGCAAAAGCGTTCCGGCGATACCGCCCACAGAAACGGCAACGATCAAAGGGATCACTATTTTCTCCGCTGCCGGGGGCTGAGACGGTCAAGTTGCGCCAGGTGATTGAGCTTTTCGCCGATCTTCAGCTCCAGACCACGCGGCACCGGCTGATAGAACGGTTGTGGCTCGAGTTCTTCCGGGAAATAGTCTTCGCCAGCGGCGTAAGCGTCCGGCTCATCGTGCGCGTAACGGTATTCGTCGCCATAACCCAGTTGCTTCATCAGCTTGGTTGGTGCGTTGCGCAGGTGCAGCGGCACTTCCAGCGAACCGTGTTCGGTGGCGCTGCGCATCGCGGCTTTGAAGCCCATGTACACCGCGTTGCTCTTCGGGGCGCAGGCCAGATAAGTAATGGCCTGGGCCACTGCCAATTCGCCTTCGGGACTGCCGAGGCGCTCCTGCACCTCCCACGCCGCCAGGCACAGGCTCAAGGCGCGGGGATCGGCGTTGCCGATGTCTTCGCTGGCCATGCGCACCACGCGCCGGGCCAGATATAACGGATCGCAACCGCCGTCGATCATCCGTGCAAACCAATACAGCGCGCCATCGGGGTTGGAGCCGCGCACGGATTTATGCAGCGCAGAGATCTGGTCGTAAAACGCTTCACCGCCCTTGTCGAAACGCCGGCGGGTATCTCCGAGCAGGCTTTGCAGCAGGTCAACGCCGATCTCGCTGTTGTCTTCAGCCAGGTCCGAGGCGTTTTCCAGCAGGTTGAGCAGACGCCGGCCATCGCCATCGGCGGCCGACAGCAGCATCTGGAAGCCTTCATCGCTGAGGGTCAATTGCCGCTTGCCCAAACCACGCTCTTCAGTCAGCGCGCGATGCACCAGTTTGCGCAGGGCCGCTTCGTCGAGGCTTTTGAGCACGTAGACGCGAGCCCGGGAGAGCAGCGCATTGTTGAGTTCAAACGAAGGGTTTTCGGTGGTTGCGCCGATGAAAATCAGCGTGCCGTCTTCAACGTATGGCAGGAACGCATCCTGCTGAGACTTGTTGAAGCGATGCACTTCATCGACGAACAGGATGGTCCGCTTGCCGTACTGCCCGGCCTGCTGCTTGGCGATTTCCACCGCCTGACGGATTTCCTTCACGCCGGCCAGTACCGCCGAAACCGTTTCGAAGTGCGCATCCGAGACTTCCGCCAGCAGACGCGCCAGTGTGGTTTTTCCCACACCCGGCGGGCCCCAGAAAATCATCGAGTGCAGGGCACCCTGCTCCAGCGCTTCGCGCAAAGGCTTGCCGCGAGCGAGCACGTGTTCCTGACCGACGTACTCGTCCAGATTGGCCGCACGCAAACGGGCGGCCAAGGGCTGAGCAATCGGGGCACTGCGAAACAGGTCCATCACGTATTGTTAAAACCTCACTTATTGCGCAGTACTCATGCGTGGCGAAAATCCTGTGGCGAGGGAGCTTGCTCCCGCTGGACTGCGCAGCAGTCCCATTTTTGGGGGCGCTTCGCGCCCCAGCGGGAGCAAGCTCCCTCGCCACAAAAGCTCACTCCTACAGGTATTGCGTTTTATTCCTGGATCACGTCCGCACCCTTGGGGATGTCGAACTTGAACTTGGACGCAGGAATCGGTTCGTTGGCTTTCACACCGGTGAACAGGATGTTGGTACGCTGACCGACGCTGTCGATCATCTGCATGTCGTTGACCAGGCCATTGCGGAACGATAGGCGCAGGCTGTCGAACAGGGTGTCCTTGGTTTTCGGCTTCAAGGTGAAGTCGATCACGCCACCGGCTTCCTTGGCGCTGATGTCGAAGCTCTGGCTGATCTTGGACACGTCACCGGACAGCAGCAACGCCGGAGTCTGGGTCAGGCGCTGATCGAGGTTCTTGATGGTGGCCTGCTCCAGGTCCGGATCCCACAACGTCACCTTCTTGCCGTCGGAGACCATCGTTTGTTCCGCCGGGGCATTGGTGTGCCAGTAAAACAAGCCAGGACGCTGCAAGGACATTTCACCCGCGGTTTCCTGCAACCGGGTGCCGCTGCCGTCGAGGGTCAGCTGGGAGAAACGCGCGGTCAGGGTCTGGGATTTTTCCAGCAATTGGGTCAGACGCGCCACGTCCTTGTCATCGGCGTGGGCCGAGAGCGTGGTCAAAGCCAAAACCGGCAGCAACAGCATGCGGATAAGACGCATGGGAGTCCTCATAACATTCGTGGGGGTGCGATGGCGCGTCATTACGCCACCGCGTTTCAATCAATTCAGTCGCGTACCGGGCCCGGAGCCAGGACTTCACGCGAACCGTTGGTGTTCATGGACGTCACGACCCCGGCCATCTCCATGGCTTCGATCATGCGCGCGGCGCGGTTGTAGCCGATTTTCAGCTTGCGCTGAACCGCAGAGATGGACGCACGACGGCTTTCCAGTACGAACTGCACCGCTTCGTCGTAAAGCGCGTCGGATTCACTGTCTTCGTCGCCGCCGCTGCCGCCTTCAAAGCCGCTACCCGGCTCTTCGACACCGGCGAGAATCTCGTCGTTGTATTCCGGCGCGCCGCGCAGTTTCCAGGCTTCGACCACCCGGTGAACTTCGTCATCGGACACAAAGGCCCCGTGGACACGAATCGGCAGACTGGTGCCCGGCGGCATGTAAAGCATGTCACCGTGGCCCAGCAGTTGTTCGGCGCCGCCCTGGTCGATGATGGTCCGGGAGTCGATCTTGCTCGACACCTGGAACGCCATACGCGTCGGAATGTTGGCCTTGATCAGACCGGTGATCACATCAACCGACGGCCGCTGGGTCGCCAGGATCAAGTGGATACCGGCCGCACGCGCCTTCTGGGCGATACGGGCGATCAGTTCTTCAACCTTCTTGCCGACGATCATCATCATGTCGGCGAATTCGTCCACCACCACGACAATCGTCGGCAGCTTGGTCAGCAGCGGCGCTTCGTCGTGAATGCTTTCGCGCTTGTACAACGGATCGGTCAACGGCGTACCGGCGTCCTCGGCTTCCTTGACCTTGGCATTGAAGCCCGACAGGTTACGCACGCCCATTTTCGCCATCAGCTTGTAGCGACGCTCCATCTCCGCCACGCTCCAGCGCAGGGCATTGGCGGCGTCCTTCATGTCGGTCACGACCGGGCACAACAGGTGCGGAATGCCTTCATAGATCGACAGCTCAAGCATTTTCGGGTCGATCATGATCAGCTTGGCGTCTTCCGGGCCGGACTTGAACAGGATCGACAGGATCATCGCGTTCACGCCCACCGATTTACCGGAACCGGTCGTACCGGCTACCAGCAAGTGAGGCATTTTCGCCAGGTCGGTGATGACCGGCTTGCCACCAATGTCGTGACCCAGTGCCAAGGTAACCGGCGACTTGAAGTTGTCGTACTCGGGGGTCGACAGCACTTCGGAGAAACGCACGATCTGCCGGTCTTCGTTAGGAATCTCGATACCGACGGTGGTCTTGCCGGGAATCACTTCCACCACGCGCACGCTGGTCACGGCCAGGGAACGTGCCAGGTCTTTCGCCAGGTTGGAGATGCGGCTGACCTTGACGCCGGCCGCTGGCTGGATTTCGTACCGGGTAATCACCGGGCCCGGGTGAATCGAATCCACCGAGACTTCGACACCGAATTCCTTGAGCTTGATTTCCAGCAAGTGGCCGACGGCCGCCAAGGATTCAGGCGAGTAATTGAGTTGTTTCTTCTCTGCCGGGTCGAGTATCGAGATCGGCGGCAAGGTGCCTTCGACGGCGCTGTCGACGAACAATGGCGCCTGTTTCTCTTTTTCCACGCGCTTGCTGGGAGCCGCAGGTTT
The DNA here is from genome assembly GCF_019947405.1 of Pseudomonas sp. GL-B-26. Taxonomy (NCBI): domain Bacteria; kingdom Pseudomonadati; phylum Pseudomonadota; class Gammaproteobacteria; order Pseudomonadales; family Pseudomonadaceae; genus Pseudomonas; species Pseudomonas sp. GL-B-26. The sequence continues at coordinate 164,897 of NZ_JAGYGJ010000008.1, forward strand.
GGGCGGAGCTGGCGCAATCACCGGCGGCACCTGCTTCTCGCGGTCCGACATGTGCTTGCTCAAGGCTTGCTCGCGTTCGATCAGGCGCTCCTTGACCTTGGCCTGCTCGCGTTTGTCGGTGACGGTCGGCGCCACCACGTCATGCACGCGATCATCGACTTCACGCAACTGCGCAACCAATTGTTTGCGCTCGACTCGGGCCGCCCACCAGCGGTTGGCCGCGCCCTGGAACAATTCGAACAGGTCGAGGGTGATCTTGCCGGTGAGGTCCATCACTTTGAACCACGACAGGTCGGTGAACACCGTCAGGCCGAACAGGAACAACGCGATGAACAACAGCGTACTGCCCTGGATATTCAGGGCGTTCCTGGCCAGATCGCCAAGGCTTTCGCCTAGCGCGCCGCCAGCGCCGGCCGGCAGACCGGTCGCGGCGTGGAAATGAATATGGGCCAGGGCCGCGCCCGACAGCACCAGAAACACCAGGCCGATCAGGCGCCAGGAGAACAGCCAGCCGCTCCACTCCCACTGTTCGTGGCGTTGACGGAAGATTTGATAAGCCTTGATCGCCAGCAACAGCGGGAAGATGTAGGCGAAGTAACCCAACACCATGAACAGGATATCGGCGCTGTAGGAGCCGACCGGTCCGCCGAAGTTCTGCACATCGTCGATCTTGCTGTTATGACTCCAGCCCGGATCGTCCTTGCCGTAGGTCAACAAGGCCATCATCAGGAACAGGCACAAGCCGCCGATGGCGATCAATGCACCTTCCTTGAGCCGGTAGTGCAATTGCTGGCGCCAGAGCGGAACGACTGTTTTTGGTGCTGCGGTGGATTTCTTCAAAACGCTTCTTTTCCTGCGCCTGTGGCGCGTCCATCTGTTGATTGACTATAAAAAACTGCCCAATCCAGGCAGGCAAAAAAGATAACAGGTGTAACTGGGACTACTTTTAACACTACGCTCCGGTTTTTATAAACACGGCGCGCAGCGCTTATTTTATTACAAGCACTGTAACAGGCAGGCATTGTACGGGTTTGTTCGTCCGATGCCATGCTTGAAACCCAAGGTGTAGCATAGCCAACAGCACATAACGCGCGGTTCAATTTGAGCATGCATTCTCTTTTGTGACAAAGGCTTATGAGGTGTTTTTATGAGCGAAGCGAAGCATTCCCGCCTGATCATTCTGGGTTCCGGCCCTGCCGGTTACAGCGCAGCCGTTTATGCCGCTCGCGCCAACCTTAATCCCGTTGTCATTACCGGCATACAGGCAGGTGGCCAGCTCACCACCACCGTCGAAGTCGACAACTGGCCCGGTGATGTCGAAGGCCTCACCGGCCCGGTGCTGATGGAACGCATGCAAAAACACGCCGAGCGCTTTCACACAGAGATCGTCTACGACCACATCCACACCGCCAAGTTGCAACAGCGCCCGTTCGAACTCATCGGCGACAGCGGCACTTACACCTGTGACGCGCTGATTATCGCCACCGGCGCCTCGGCGCAGTACCTGGGTCTGCCATCGGAAGAGACATTTGCCGGCAAAGGGGTGTCGGCCTGCGCGACGTGCGACGGTTTCTTCTACCGCAATCAGGTGGTCGCAGTCGTTGGCGGCGGCAACACGGCAGTTGAAGAAGCGCTGTACCTGTCGAATATCGCCAAGGAAGTTCACCTGATTCACCGGCGCGACAAGTTGCGCTCGGAGAAGATTCTGCAAGACAAGCTCTTCGAAAAAGCCGCCAAAGGTAATATCCGCCTGCACTGGAACCAGAATCTGGATGAAGTACTGGGTGATGCCAGCGGTGTGACCGGCGCCCGCTTGCGGGACAGCCACACTGACGAAACCAGTGAATTGCCGCTGACCGGCGTGTTCATCGCCATCGGCCACAAACCCAACACTGACCTGTTCGAGGGTCAGCTGAAAATGCGTGCCGGCTATCTGCTGGTCAAGGGCGGCAGCGAAGGCGACGCTACCAGCACCGAAATCCCGGGCGTGTTTGCCGCCGGTGACGTAGCCGATCACGTTTACCGCCAGGCCGTAACCTCTGCCGGGGCCGGCTGCATGGCCGCGCTGGACGCCGAGAAGTATCTCGACGACATTCCAGTCGTTTGACGGCACACTTCACGGTGGGCCCACCCGCCCATCAC